>JAISIT010000113.1 GCA_031261915.1 Candidatus Methanoflexus mossambicus | reverse complement strand
TTTTTCAATTTTTAACGGGGCCTGTGGCCTAGTCTGGATATGGCGACGGACTTCTAATCCGTAGATCGAGGGTTCAAATCCCTCCAGGTCCGTATTATTCTTTTATTTTTTAAATACTTTTTTTGAATTACTTAATTTTTAAAACATTGTAGTTTTAGCTCTTTATTTTAATATTTAGATGACTATACCCATATAATAAAAATAATATTAGTTTTATACGATTATAAAGTAGTTTAGAAATATTAAACTAGTAATTTTCAGATTAAAGGCTAAAACCATCGCATTCTATTAACTTGTTTTTTGAAGTGTGATTTTTTTGAAAATTTTATGCTTTATTAGAAAATATCTTATACTTAAACCAACACAATTATTACTATTAATATATATGATAATCAAATTAGCATATAAATAATAAATATTTTTAAAAGATAAACAGATAAAATGAACCCTAAAGAAATTGAATGTATTCGGAAATATTTGGATAGTGTTGATCTTGTAACATCTGAAATTTTTTCACAAAAGATAAATTATAATGAAGAAAATTTAACCGTAATATTATGTCTTTTATTAGATGAAAATAGCCCATTAAAGGAGAAATTAAAATACAATTTAGATGAACTTAACATTGATTTGAAAAAATATAATAGTAAATTAGGTTTTAAATTAGTTACTAATGAGCATAATAAGCATTATGAGTCTAATTATAGTCAAGCAGACATAGGTTTTGTTTTCACAATTAAAAATCCAGAATTTGGAACTAAAAAAAAACCTATGTTAATTCAATGTAAAAAATTATATCCAGAAGCCGAAAAATTTTCTTTAAAAAACAAATATAAAGCTTTAAAAGTTTCAGATGAACAGTTTAAAGAGATTAAAAAATTAAAAAAAAAGAAATACAATTTCTGTTACTTGTTTTATAATCCATTATTTACATCTTTCTTTAGGGAGGATTGTATGCAAGGAATGCAATATGAGCATAGTAAACGTTATGGCGGATGTTCAACTAGTTTAAGCAACCCAGGGATTAAAATTACAAATACTGAAACAATCGAATACATACTTGGTTTAGATGAAACACTATCATTAGAAAATTTCTATGAATATGGCACGTCTAGAATGTTTGAAGAATTTTCATCATTTATTATTGATATACTAAAGTGTAACTATGATATTATAGATGAAGAATCTCGAGATGAACAAATATTACTATGTGAAGGAAAAATAGTAAAAAAGAATGTGGTTGAAGATTACGAGAAAAACCCAGCTAAAAATACAATATATATAAACTATGAAAAAATAGAACCTGAATATTAAATTTATAATATTTAAGAGAGTATATTCAGATTTCTCCAAAATCTATTATTTTTTCAAAAGTGACTATTATACACTGATTTAATGGTTAATGAAACATGAATGCAGAAATTATAAAAATAGCATTTAGAACAAACATTAATAAGAATGAACTAAAATCGAGGGTTCAAATCCTTCCAGCCAGTTGTTTCTTTTTATTTTTAATTAATATTAATTAATTCAAGTTTATTTCTTTAATAGAAGATTAACATTATTTATTTAGAAATATAGAGTAAATAAAAATATTCATTCTATTTTTAACTATTAAATAATTAAAATAGAGTTTATGGTTTTAAATCTTCTAATTTTTAAGCTAACAATTTAAGTTTTAAGTGGGTTTTTGGTGTTTTTTATTTTTTCCTTTTCTTCATTTATTATAATTCCCGAATCAGAGAGCCATCTTGTTCCAAAACATTCCTTCAAAAGTTTATATAATTCAATTGTATTTATTAGTTTAATATTACATTGCAGAGCATGTTCTTTGGCTTTAGGTGTAAAATCAGAAGTATTTACAAAAATACCCTTTTCAGCATCTTCATTTTCCATTATTTTTTCTAAGTTTTTAATTTGATTAATTCCCACATTTTTTTGAGATTTATTACATGAAATTACTATTGACTTTCCAACAGAATTTTTTATTATAATATTCTCCAAATTCATTATTATTGTCTTATACCCCCTTTTACGATATAATGCTGAAACTAAGTACTTAAAATCATCATTATCAATTGAAAATAATATTTTATCAGGTGAATTTTTAAGGTTAGCATTTTCATCTTTTTCTTTTTGTAATATATAATCAAGATGTAATGGCCAGTTTGTTCCCATATACTCATTTAAACGATTATTTATGTCATTACCATTAATCAGCTCAATATGATTTTCTGAAGCAAATCTTTTAGCATGTTTTGAAAAATCCGAAGTAGTTACTAAAACACCTCTATTGGCTTTCACATTAGTTACTGCACCAAGCAAATTCACAACTTGAGGTTCACCCACTTTATCTTTCAATCGCTTACATTGAACTAATAATATCTCATTTTCACCAATAGATTCTTTTTTTGCTATTATATCTACTCCACCATCCCCTACTTTTTTTGTTACTTTAGTTTCATATTTCATTTCACGATATAATGCTGAAATTAGATACTCAAAATCATAAGGATCCATTATGGATAATGTTTCATCTGGGTGTTTATAATGAATAAACTTAGAACGGATTATTGCTTTTGCATCTTGAAGACCTGAAAAACGTCCATCCGGCAAGAATTGAATATGTGCTTCAAAATATGCATCAATAGCATCTATTGCAAGCTTAGGGTTGTGTGGTAACAAATCAATTATCCATGTATTCCCTTCCCAAGCAGGAATTTTATTATTAAATGCATGTTGTAGTAATCGTCTATAACGTTCTGTGCTAATTAATTTTTTATATTTCTCTTTGTCATTCTTTTTGCAAAATAATAAAAATTCCCAGCTAAATTTATCAGAATAAAAAGTTCCAGAAGGAATTAAAAATTTTCTAAGTAAATCAATCACTTCTCTTTCATCTCTTTCTTGAATAGTTTCTAAGTACTCATCTCTAATAGAGATATTAGGAAACATATAATCTATAAAAATATATTTTTCACTTTTTGATGAAAAAACTAAATCCAACCATTCTTCAAGATTCATTTTCTGAACATCAATGATTTTATTACCATTATCCCCAACCATTGCTAACACCAATATTATTAATTTGAATCATTGATAATTTTTCCTAAATAACATAAAATATAAAGACATCTTAAAAAATTCTCATCTGTTCCACTATCTAGCATTGCCCCATGACTAATTAAGTTTCGGCTAAATGGTACATCATACTCAAATCTTTGTCCAGGAAACACATTAGTATAAAGAACTTCAATCAAATTTTTAACTCTCTGATCCATCTGATTATCAATGCCCCAATTAGAATTTAAAAAAGTTTTCCAATGCCCACGTTCCTCATTATCATCCCCTATAAAACAAAAGTTTCTATTACCTGGCTGAAATTTTCTAGAACAAATATCAAATATCAATCCATCAATTTGAATGACTAAAATAGGTACAATAAAATCTAAATAATAACCCTCTCGTATAATAAATAAATCAAAAGATTTATTAATAATATCCATTCTTTCATTGGATACTCCATTATTATTTAATTCCTCAATGTGTGCATCTAATTCTTTAGCCCATTCATAAATATCATTAATTCCAAAAATTAAAGTTACTTCTTCATCACTTAATTCTCCCAAATATGTATTAAAGTCAAGTACCTTTTGCAGATGAATATCAAATTCTTCAATAATTTTTTTTACTGCATTATAAAAATCATCAAAAGGGTTATCAGTATTTTTATAAAACTTTATCAAACTTGGCTCACATGAAGAATATTTTTGGATATTTTCCTTAAAATACTCAAGATTATTAGATTTAAAATTTTCTAAAGAAGTTTTTTCTACCAACTGATGAAAAAGTACATTGATAGTGAATTCTTTAGACGACAAATTTTTTTCATATAATTTTTTAATATCAATTAAATCATTTCCTACAAAAAATTTAAAACCTAATGCCTTTTCATTTTCATTTTTTTTCTTTAAATATTCATTAAAATCAAATTTTTTCATTACAAATACACCAACAATTTAGTCATTAATCAATATTGTAAATTTTATTTATGATATGTCTTAATACTACTCATAAAAATAGCTATCCAATGCACAAAAAATTTTTTCCTTTTATCTTTTAATTTAATAAATTCCTTATTAATATAAATCAAATCTTCACTTAATAATATTAATAATTTTTTTTGTTTTCGTGTTATTTATAAATTTCTTAATTATTCAATGTATTTCAGAACATCTTTTCCTTTGTCAGTAGCAGTATAAAGTCTTCCTTGTCTTTTTTGAGGATTTAAGCATTTTATTAAATTTTTATCAGTTAATTCTTTCAATACTGTACTTATATGACTCATTTTTATGTTAGTTGATTTAGATATTTTTGAAGGAGTTCTTAATTTATCTATTAGAGCAAACAAAATTTTTTCTCTATAACTTGACATCTGAACAAAAGATATTAATTCTATAAATTCATCATCTAATTTTTCTTCCATATGTTTTTGATGTTTTAAATAAAAAATTTAATTATTCCCAAGACAATAACATTTCAATACCAAAACATAATAGATATTTATATATTAGTTCTTATAAAATTTAACTAAGCTAATATAAAATTAACAATTTAAAAAATTGAGGTAGAAATTATGGAAAAGAAATTTAAAATAATAATATTAGTAGTAATAGCTTTCATAGCTGTTGTTGGAGTGGGAATCTTAATTAGTGCAATGACTGCTGGTCCAACTGCTGAAATGAGTGGAGAGACATATCATGAAGGAGATTATATATCTTTCAAGAGTTTTAACGATAAAGTAGAATTAGACACTTATGTAACTCAAATTAGTGAAGAAGCTATGTATAGTGAAACTAAAGATGGAAAATATACTGTAATGTGGGATTTAAAGAAAGGCTCTGGAATGTTAGTAAAATATCCAGATGATTACCTCTATAATTATTAAAGGCAGAATCAAATATGAAAAAAACATATATATTAGCCATAATATTACTTTTAATATTAGGATTAATAGGAGGCAATATAATAGGAAATATTGTCTTCCATCCTCAAAAAACTACATATAACAACGATGAAATAGATAATAATATTAAAAATATCAGTTCTAAACCAACTTGGCACAAAATAGGAACTTATAATGGTATTAGTGACGATATAATTTCTTTCAATGCTAAAGGAAATAAAATAAAAATAGTTTCAACTGGTATGCCTATTAAAAATTATGCTGATAACTCACTAACAACTATACTCAATCAAGGAAGTAGGACAGTTGAAATGTCACAAATGTCATGGGACGGTGAAAGTGCTGTAGCTACAAAAACAAAAACAATTGAAGTTTCAGGTTCTGGTAATTTCGAGATTGCAATTTCAGCTTATGAATTAAAATACTGGAACATAGAAGTGTATGAGTATTATTAAAGGAAGTGAATTTTATGGAAAAGAAAAAGAAAATCATTTTAGGAGCAGTCATTATTGTAATAGCTATTGTAATTAGTGCAGTAGTTTTAAGTATTGTAACTAGTCCGTTTTATGGTTTAGATGATAGAGTTAAAACTAATTTTGAATTATATGATTCAAACCAAAATATGTACTTAGAATTTAATGAACTTGTATATAGAGAATCAGTTGGTTTATCTGCAACCATAGAAGATATGACTAATAAACGAATAAATAACGAGAGTTATTTTCAAAATAAAGCAACAGAAACTTTAAAAAAATATGATAAAGATAATGACAGAGCATTAAATCTTATTGAAACTCATAATTGGATGGTTGGAAATTGATAGGTGAAAATATGGAGAAAAATAAAAAAATTATTTTGAGAATAGTGATATAATATTAAAGTGATTTTCATGGTTCTATCAAATAATAACTTAACACAGATTAATAAAACAGCTATTGGTAAAGAAAACCCCTTACATAACCTTATAAGTGAAAACTTAGGAAGTATTTTTGGATTAGAATGTATAAAAAATGAATTTACCATTGAGGATCTAAGAATAGATACTTTAGCTTATGATAAAAAAAATAAATCTTTTGTAATTATTGAATATAAAACTAAGAAAAATCATGACGTATTTGCTCAAATTTTTGCATATTTGTCAGCATTAAAAAAGAAAAAAACTCATTTTGTTTTAGAATATAATAAAAAAAATAAATGTAATTTCTCTGTAGATGATTTTAACTTCCAACAACCAAAATTAATAATAATCTCTTCTGATTTCACTAAACATCAAAAAAAAGGTTCTGAAGAATTTGAAGGAATTAATATAGAATTATGGGAAGTAAAAAGATATACTCATAAAATTCTCTTACTAAATAATCTATCTAACAACGATGTTAAAATATTTCAAGAAAATATTAAAAAAGACATTACAAATTCAGAGTTAAAGCAATCTTTAGAAGATATTAAGAAAGAATTTCATAGTTCAAATCTTAAAAATTTAGAAAAAGATATTTCTGATATAAAAAAAGTTATTAAAAAAGAATCTTGTAGCTCAAATACTAAAAATTTAGAAAAAGATATTTCTGACCTAAAAAAAGATATTAAAACAATTATGGAAATATTAAAACAAGACACCCCACTAACACCAGAAACACCTATTGAAATATATAAAAAGCTCAAAGAAGAAATTTTAACATTTGAAGGCGTTAAACTTAAGAAAACTGAATATTATGACAAATTTAGTTATAACAATGTTGATTTTATTAGATTACAGCACCATAATGATAAATTAAAAGTAATACTTAAAAAAACGGAAAATCAAAAACTAGATGATGAAAAAATGTTGTTTAAATATAAGCCCGAACAAAATTGGGGTAAAAACTGGCATGTTAACGATGTGTATGATTCTTCTAACTTTGATTATATAATTAATTTAATTAAACAAGCCTATGAAAACACTAAAAGAGATTAATAATTGATAAAAAAACATATCAATAGAATACTATAAAAAAAAATTAAAATAAAAGCTTAAAAACATGTATACATTGAATGTTTTATTATTTAAGATAAAAAAATAATACTAAGTATTAAAAAAGATAGAGGAAAAGGAGATTATTACTACATATGAAGCACTGCAAACAAAGCTAGAAAAGACTTAAATAATGCTAAAAAATTTGTTAAAGGCTGTGAAAAATTCTTATAAAATGCCAATGCCTTAAAATTATCTAAAAATAACTATAATTGCCCTAATCTGTAGATCGAGGGTTCAAATCCCTCCAGGTCCGTATTATTCTTTTATTTTTTAAATACTTATTTTAAATTAATTAATTTTAAAAATATTATAGTTTTAACTATTTATTTTAATATTTAAATGATTGGAATTATAGAATAGAAATAATATTATTTTTAATAATTTGAAGTTAGATATTAAAGATTATTAAACTGTTAATCATGCAGTTAAGAGTTCAAATCCTTCAAATTCCTTAAATTATTTATTAATAGTTGTGTTTTTAGTCTTAATTTTATAAGAATATTAGTCTAAAATTTGAAACTTTGATTTGAAACTAGATTTTTTAAGATTCTTTATTGTTTGATTTTTGAGTTGCTGAAATAATAAAAAAGTTAAGGTTGATTTAGTATGAATTTATTGGTTAAATTTAAAAATATTCAAAATATCTCTTTTTTAATAGCTTTTAATTCATCAAAACTTTCATCAATCTTCAAAAAAACACATTTAGTAATATCAGCTATTTCTTCTTCATAACTTTCAATATTTTCAATATCAAAATCATTTGAAATTTCATTATTTATATCAACTATAAAAGCATTTATTTGTTTCATATAATCTTTTAGTTCAATAGAATGTTTTGTCAGGTGAATATAATTATTATTAGAGCTAATTTCAATGATATAATCTATTACATCATAATTAATAAGCCTAATGAGAATATATGATTTTAATGACCTTTCTATTTCCAATGGGAGAAATTCTATTTCAATTTGAATTTTTATTATGAATTCTTCTAATGAAAAGTACATTAATTTCTTTTCATTTGTTTCTTTTACTTCATTAATTGCTTGAGTTTTTTGATTAACTTTAAAATTTTTATATGCAACATATGCAGATGTTATAGCTGCAATTGCCGAAAAAATAGCTGCAAAAGTTGCAATGATCTGAATTGTGAAATTAGACTCCAACATATTATCAGTTTATATTCAGATATAATTACTAATTTAATAGTTAGATTATTAGTATATTTACCCATAACTTCGGAACTGTTCTCTTATTTGTTAATTAATAAATTACTTTCATGATTAAGCATGATGCTAATTATTTTTAATGTTTAAATTCTTTATTATAATCATTCTATATATTTATGATTTCTTTTCCTTTTTTGTGGTTTGATAATAATTCTGTTTCTGTTATTAATAATACTTTCATGTTCCCCTCTTCTTCAAACTTTTTTGTTTAGGTTGTTACATTTCTAAAGTTGAATTTTTTTGTTATAATTTATCTCCATTTTCATTGAAAAAATCGTTATATGAGTATTTATCTCCTTCTTTTGTTATTTCTATTACAGTATTATTTCCTATAAAATATGTATAAAAGTTATCTTCTTCTAAATTATCTGTTGTTTCAGTTATTACATCAAATTCACTTAATGGTTGTTCTCTATCTGCATTCCAAAATGATTTTTCTTGTTCATATTCTTCTTTATACTTTTTCTTAAATTCTTCAAATGTATATTTATTTATCATTTCATCACATCCCTATTTTTCTGAATTTTATTTTTTAGTTTAGTATTGTTGTTGATATTCAATTTAATGAGTTTATCATACCATAAGCTATAGTTTATTTTATTTTGTATTATTTATAAAT
Source organism: Candidatus Methanoflexus mossambicus (assembly GCA_031261915.1). GTDB lineage: Archaea > Methanobacteriota > Methanobacteria > Methanobacteriales > Methanobacteriaceae > Methanoflexus > Methanoflexus mossambicus. Next base: position 312 of record JAISIT010000113.1, on the reverse strand, counting down.
TTCTTAATTAGATTATTAAACTAATTATCTTATATTTTAAGACTTGTTTTACTTTTTTGGTTAATTCATAAAGTCTAGCTCTTTTATCAGATCCATTTAAACATATTACTAAACCTTTACTTTTAAGACTTCTTAATGCTCTAGATACATCATCAGTTTTAAACTGGTTTCTTTAGAAATTTCACTTGGTATATTTAGTTTATTACTTATGCTTAAAAATACTTTCTGACTATGCTTTGATAATTTAATATAAGCTATACTTTCAACATCTCTTTTTTCTTTTACAATGAATAAGATTTTATTGAAAATTTA
>JAISIT010000050.1 GCA_031261915.1 Candidatus Methanoflexus mossambicus | reverse complement strand
AGAATAACCATTAATATAAAAAGCTCCACCATTATAATTACTAACAATATTATTGGTGAAATTGGAATTTGAAACAATAAAACCATCACCACCCTGTGTATACATAGCACCACCATTAGCATCAGCAAAGTTATTATCAAAATTAGAATTACTTACACTAAAATTATCCCCAACTTCATTATAAACAGCACCACCACCAGTAGAACCACCTGCAGAATTATTAGTAAAATTAGAACCCAAGACACTAAAATTAACACCATAATAATTATAAATAGCACCACCATCACTTGCCTTATTATTTGTGAAATTAGAATTAATCACATTGAAATCATTACCAGTATTATAAATAGCACCACCAGTACTTGCATTATTATTTGTGAAATTAGAATTAATCACATTGAAATCATTACCAGTATTATAAATAGCACCACCATAAGAAGCATAATTGTTAACAAAGCTAGAATTAAAAACACTTAAATAATTCTTATCTTCAAGATAAATAGCACCACCATAAGAAGCATTATTTGAATCAAAATAAGAATTTTCTATACTAGTAGTTTTTGTTAAATAAAGATCAATAGCTCCACCACCATAACCAGCAGAGGTTGCCGTATTAGCTGTAAAATTAGAATTTCTAACACTTAAATTACCCACACTTTCAGTTGCAATAGCACCACCAACAAATGCAGTATTATTATTAAATGAAGAATTAACAACTAAAAGTTTATCCATATTATTAACATAAATAGCTCCACCAAAACTATCATCACCAAATGCAGTATTGTTACTAAAAGTAGAATTAATTAAAGATAAACCAAAATGTGAATTATTAATATTTCCAATATTATAAGGATTAAAGATATTAATAGCACCACCAGTAAATGCAGTATTATTCAAGAATGTGGAATTATCAATAAATACTCCAATATTACTGTTATTAATATATTCACTATTTATTTGAATTATAGAATAAATAGCTCCACCAGCACTACCCTGACCAGTATTTGAGTTGTTAACGAATTTAGAATTAAATATAAATAAACCCATATTAGTATTTTCAATATTTTCAGTATTTACACTAAAATCCATACCAATACTTCCACCAGAGAAAGCAGAATTACGGGTAAATCTAGAATCACTTATTGTTGCATTAGAAACATTGACCAAGTGGATAGCACCACCATAACGATTACCACTATTGTTAAAGAAAGTGGAATTAGAAATTAAAACAACAAAACCATTATCGCCCAGAGAATAAATAGCTCCACCATTACCCTGAGGATTTCCTGTATTTGTATTAATAATCCTGTTATTGGAAAAAATAGAATTAAATACCTTAAAATTATTACCCTCATTAAAAATAGCACCACCAGAAACAGCATGATTCGAACCATAGATAGTATTATTGATAAAACTAGAATTAATAATAGTTAAATTATCACCAGAATTATGAATTGCAGCAGCATGAGAATCATCTGAAGCATTATTAGTACGATGAGTCCCATTAACAAAGGTAATATTAGCTATTGTAATATTGGATGCTAATGATTCAATATTAAATATACGACTCGCATTTTTACCGTCAAATATAGGACTACCAAACTCACCAGAAAGAGTTAAATTAGCAAAACTACTATCTAAATTTAAATTACTATTAATATCACGACCATCATAATTTTTAGCTCCACCAATGCCAGCTCCAGCTATATGAATAACAAACACACAATTTTGACTGTTTAATCCTGCTTTTTCAATTATATCCAATGCAGTACTAAGATTTTGCACAGCATTATCCCAACTGCTACCATCATGATTTCCATCATCTTTAGATGAGTTAACATAAAGACCAGCACTATAATTAGCAATGATTAATGTTGCATTAAAAACAAGAATATTAAAGCCATCATGACCAGTATAATCACCATACACAGAAAATGTCCCAATAGCATTTGGAATATAATTAAAAATAGCTATTCCATCAACACTAAGATTAGATCCAATCGGAGTATTACCAACATAAAATGTAACATTCTGACCTGTAATCTCATTTCCCATATCATCAGTTAAATTAGCAAATAAAACAAGATTTATACCAATACCACCATAAATTGTCTCATTATTACCATACTTAAGATCTAAAACACCCATATCACCAGCATTATAAATCATAAGCCCAAGAGCAGCAGTATTAGCACTCATAGAATTTAAAGACAATAACATATCCCCAGAATTATAAATAGCTCCACCATAACCAGTAGTTGCATCATTAGAAACAAAAATACCCCCACTAACATTAGCAAAACCACCAGAACTATAAATAGCACCACCATCACCAGCAACAGCATCATTAGCAGTGAAATTAGAAGAACTAACATCAATATCCCCAGAACCAGAACTATAAATAGCACCACCACCAACAAGAGCATGATTATTAGTAAAATTAGAAACATCCACATTAACATTACCTAAACTATAAATAGCACCACCAGAAGAAGCATTATTACGGGTAAAACTAGAATTAAAAACACTTAAATCATTATCATCCTCAAGATAAATAGCACCACCAAAATTAGATGCATTATTTGAATCAAAATAAGAATTCTCTATACTAGTACTTACTGTTCTATAAAGATCAATAGCACCACCACCATAAGAACCTGCCGTATTAGCTATAAAACTAGAATTTCTAATAGTTAAATTAGCCACATTATCACTCTCAATAGCACCACCAGCTTGAGTGCTTGCAGTATTATTATCAAATAAAGAGTTAACAATTAATAGTTTATCATCAATATTTTCAGCATTTACAGCACCACCCATATTAGTAGCATAATTATTAGTAAAATTAGAATTTTCAATGATAACAACAGCATTATCACTACTATCTATAGCACCACCAAAACTTGCATGACTGTTTGTGAAAATAGAACTACTCACATTCATATCTCCACCATCTTGAGAAATAGCTCCACCATCTTGTGATGCAGAATTATTTTGGAAAGTAGAATTGTATACTATAAGACCACTGGATTTACTTCCTATAGCACCACCCATTCTATTTGCAGAATTATTAATAAAAATAGAATTTCTCACACTAACATTATTAGAAACATGATTAGAAATATAAATAGCACCACCATCACCACGATATGCAGAATTATTAACAAAACGAGATCCACTAACACTAACATCACCACCATTCTTACCAGCAGCAAAAATAGCACCACCACTATCATCACCACTATATGCAAAATTATTAGTAAAATTAGAATCAGTTACATTAATAGTAGAATCATTAGCAAAAATAGCACCACCCTTACCCAGAGCATTAGGTGCAAAATTATCAGTAAAACTAGAATCACTAACACTAATAACACCATCATTAACAAAAATAGCACCACCAACATTAGAACTAATATTATTATCCGTAAAATTTATTGCACTATTATTACTAAAAGTAGAACCACTCACATTAACATTATCCCCAGTACTATAAATAGCACCACCACCTCTATATGCAGAATTATTAGTAAAATTAGAATTACTCACACTAACATCATTACCAGTATTATAAATAGCACCACCACCCTCATTAACATCAGTACTATTTACACCATTATTGCTAAAAGTAGAGTCACTCACACTAACATTACGACCAGAATTAGAAATAGCACCACCATAATCAGTTGCATTATTATAAGTAAAATTAGAGCCACTCACACTAAAATTTATAGCAATATTATTAATAGCACCACCATATCTTGCAGTATTGTTTGTGAAATTAGAATAACTCACATTAAAAGCATAACTCTCATCATTAACATAAATAGCACCACCATTAAGACTTGCATTATTATTAGTGAAATTAGAATAACTCACACTAACATTATCCCCATTACTACCATAAATAGCACCACCATTACGATTTGCACGATTATTATTAAAATTAGAATAACTCATACTAAGATTATCACCACTATTAAAAATAGCACCACCACCACTATAAGTGCCAGTTCCTTTTGCACTATTATTAGTAAAATTAGAATAACTCACACTAACATTAGAAGCAATTGCATTATAAATAGCACCACCATTGCCTGCAGAATTATTAACAAAAAAAGAATTAATAATACTACCATTATGCACTAAAATAATAATAGCACCACCAATATTTGTAGCAGAATTATTCCAGAAAGAAGAATTTGTAATTTTAAGAATCTTCCCTCCACCATCATTACGAATAGCACCACCACTATCGCTTGCAGAATTATTAATAAAACTAGAATTAAGCACATAAAGACCACTAGAAGCATCACTATTTACGAAGTTAATAGCACCACCAGAATTTGCATAATTATTAACAAAACTTGAATCATAAATACTAAAATTAGTATTATTCACATCATAAAGCTTAATAGCTCCATTATTATTATCAAAAGAAGAGTTCCTAACTGTAAAATTCATACCCCACCCATTTTCTTCAAGATAAATAGAATATCCACTACGAAATGTAGAACCAAGAATATTCTCAGAATCATCACGATAAATATTACCTTCAAAAGAAGAATTATAAATAATAAAATTACGAATGATTGTGGAAAGAGAATATGCAGTATTATGAATGGCATATCCAGAGTATGCACTATTTGCAATAAAACTAGAGCTATTTACAATCAACAAACCAGTACCAAAAACATAAATAGCACCACCACCCCCGCCATTACCATCAGTGAACTGTGCAGAATTATTAAAAAAAGTAGAATTAAACACATTAATATTACCACCACTTATCCAAATAGCACCACCATCCCCTCCATTTGTTACAGAATTATTAGCTAAATAAGAATTAAATAGAGTAAAATTACTAGAACGAATAGCACCACCATCATCCCTTGCAGAGTTATTAATAAAATTAGAATCATTAATAATAAGATTACTAGCTCCAACAGCTCCAGTGAAAGATGCACGATTATTACTAAAACTTGAATTAAAAATGCTAAGATAAGAACCCTGAATAGCACCATAGCCATCTGCAGAATTATTAACAAAATTAGAATTATATATTATTATAAAATTATCTGTATTATATACACGAATAGCACCACCATTAATACCCAGTCCATCAGAAGTCAGAGAGTAGTTAATTGCAACATTATTTTCAAAATCACAATCAGTTATATTTATATGACTATTTCCCCGAATAAATAATGCTCCTCCCCCGTAAGTATCAACACTAGCATTACCATTTCTAAATGTAATATTGATAAAAGTATAATTATTAGCTCCATTAAGTTCAAATATTCTACTCCTATATTTAGCATCAATAATTGTGTTATCACGACTTTCACCTATTATCGTGATGTTTTTATTAAATATCAAATTTGTATTGTTTGATCCAGAATAAATACCATCTTCTAATCTAATTGTTCCTCCATAAGCATCTAATTCATTATATGCACTTATAATTCCACCACCACCAGTGCTATTATCCCTATCTTCTGAAGTTGTAGCCGAAACACTTGTAATCATTAAAGTAGTAATAGCTATTATAAAAAATATACCTAAAAATTTAAAAAATCTATTATTATTTGTATTCTTCATGTGTAAAACCTCTTATATTTGTATATGATATAATGATATTGATATTCTAATAATTTTTATGTAATATAATGATATTCTAATACTCAGTATGTAATATACTAAATTTTATCCTAATAAATTATATACAATATAATAAACATTAGAATGTGCATATTTAATACAACATTTTAAAAGCATTAAAATAATTTGATATTAAACTAATAACCTACAAGGTTGAAAATTAATGATTATATCTAAAAACATCTGAAAAACTTATATAATCATATTCACCATGATCTAATTATTAATAATTACAGGTTAGATAAATCTACAATATAATTATTAATAACTAAATCCTCTTTGATATACCGTATAATATTAATTAAAATCAAATATACATTATTCATATTATCTCTCTCACTAAATAATATTTTTAATATAACAATATCTGATATGATTAATATTATACTACCAAATATATACATATTTGAATATAACATATATAAAGGTTTAGATTTAAAAATTTTAAACAAAGAAAATAGCTATTATACAATAAAAAAATAATAGAAAAAAATAATGTTAGTTATAATCAAAACCAAATATAAAGATTAAAAAACCAATAAAACCAATAAAACTAATATTTAAAATAAATAAATAAAAAAATAAAAAATATAAAAATAATACAAAATAAATAAAAAAACAAATAGCTATTATAAATACAAAGAAGAGATTAAAAAAATATATAGAAGAAACTATTTAAATAAAAAACAAGAAAATTAAAATAAAAAATAACTAGCTATTTGCTTTGAAATATAAACTACAAGCTATTATTAAATTTCTAAAACAAGAGAAATGAGAAATAACTAAAATAACAAATAGCTACAAAATCTAAAAAATAGAAATAACATTAAATTAAGAAAAAATAAGAAAAATAAAAGCAAATAAGACAAAAAACTAAAAATTCTACTGGATATGAAATTTTAGAAATAAAAAATCTATTAAAAGCAGTGAAATAGCTATTCAATTAAATAGCAAAATAACTAAAATATACAATATAAAAAATAAAAATATACATGAACTTTTAATATATTTCCATGGAAAAATATACCATATTGAAAGAAACTTATTTAGAAAACAAAACCTAAAAGCTTACTTCCCAAAGAAAAGTTTAATTAAATATAATGAATTGGAAATTTATTTTTATAAACACTTAAATTTTTAAATAAATTAATTAAATATATTAATTTTAGATAATATGAAATTTAATAAGAAAATAAGATAAATTAAAATTATATCAATGAATATAACGAAAATATCACAGATATGAGATTATTCAATTTTAAAGAAACTTCAATAAGTTTATCAAAAAATTAATTTAATTTTACAATATACAATATATAAAAATTTTTATTTTAATAAAGTTAAAAATAAAACAGTGTTTAAAAACTTTTTTCTTAAATACTATAATTTAAATTTTTTATCTAATAATTTAAAGCGATTTATCAATTTTTCAGATATTAATTTTCATTTTTGAATTATTTATAATTTATATTTTTAAGAATTTTTATAAAATTAATTTAGTTATAAATTATTTAAAATTTTATATTCTTAAATTTTGTATTATTTGAAAGTTTATCTTTCAAGATAGAAAAATCAAAGATTTTTATAAATTAACTTTGCTAATTAAAGAAAATAGTAAATTTTCTAACTTAATTTCATTAAGTAAAGGAAATCAAGGATTTCCTAATTTAATTTCGCTCAAGTAAAATAAATCAATATTTAACAAAATCTATTTTTGGGATAGATCCCTAATGTTTTTTGTAAAATATTTTGAATTTAATTCTTTATTTGCCACTAAAGAATAAATTTTGGAGTTTATTAATAGAAAGACCAGTAAATTCAGAGATTTTCATTATTGGAAAATTTTCATCAAATAATTTCAAAGCAACATCTATCATTCCTTCTTCCCTACCTTTTTCTCTACCTTTTATCATTCCTTCTTCTCTACCTTCTTCTCTACCTTCTTCTCTACCTTCTTCTCTACCTTCTTCTCTACCTTCTTCTCTACCTTCTTCTCTACCTTCTTCTCTACCTTCTTCTCTACCTTCTTCTTTGGCATTGTATAGTCTTGTATTATGGTCTAGGTCTTCCATTAGATCTAATAAATTGTTATGTTCTTCTTCTTGACTTTTTAGTAGTTCTACTAGATTGTTGTTTGCCATTTTTATCGCCTCATCGATTTTTATTATTTCTTTCATGGTTTTTTGTGATGTGTGTGGGTTGAAAAATAGTATAGAAGTATTTGGCAAATTATTTAAATTTAATTCTTTATTTGCCACTAAAGAATAAATTTTGGAGTTTATTAATAGAAAGACCAGTGAATTCAGAAATTTTCATTATTGAAAAATTTTCATCAAATAATTTCAAAGCAACATCTATCATTCCTTCTTCCCTACCTTCTTCCCTACCTTTTATCATTCCTTCTTCCCTACCTTCTTCCCTACCTTTTATCATTCCTTCTTCCCTACCTTCTTCTCTTCCTTTTATCATTCCTTCTTCTCTACCTTCTTCTTTGGCATTGTATAGTCTTGTATTATGGTCTAGGTCTTCCATTAGATCTAATAAATTGTTATGTTCTTCTTCTTGACTTTTTAGTAGTTCTACTAGAT
>JAISIT010000311.1 GCA_031261915.1 Candidatus Methanoflexus mossambicus | reverse complement strand
CCTAATCCTACTTCTATTGGAACTAAATTGTCAAAATTTGTTCTTAGAATAAAGTCAGAACTGCCTTTGTTTGGAGGATAAAATAATCCTATTAATCGAAATTCTGTTTTAATCATTTTATATAATGTGATTGCAACTAAATTTTCAGCTAACCTGGCTAAAAAATGAGGGTTATTGAAATCATATCTTCCCATTTCAGAGTTAATAGCTGTTTTTATTGAAGGAGATAAAAAATAATATACCCATGGTTTTTTAATTATTTTTGATGATTCTCCGTAGGGTTTAATACTAAATAGTATTTGGGTTTTTTCTAGTGCATCTAAAATTTCTCTAACAGTGCTGGATGAGATAGAAAGATAATTTGCTAACTGTCCACTTGAGGTTCCTTCTGGCTTTTGCAAAGCAATATATATTAATATTCGTCTGATATTGTTGTATGTGTCAAAGTTAAATGTTTTAACCACTGGAATATCTTTTTCTATACTACTTTCTATTATGGTGTAAATTTTTTTATATGCTTCTTCAGCTTTAGAAGTTAAGGTAAATGGGAAACCGTAAGTTTTTAAAAAATTTAAGAACTCAATTTCTGTATCATTTTTTAAATCAAGTAATTTTGAATGAATTTCTTTTTCACTTTCTATACATTTTTCAATATCCTTTTTTTCACCAGAAACTATCATTTTCATCAAACTTTTAGAAAATTCTGATTTTACCCAGATATTATGTTTTAACAACAAATATTCTTTAAAATTTAAAGGATAAATGGATTCTTTATTAATTCTTCTTGCAATATCTCCATTAATTTCTAATTCCACTGCAGAAGAACCAGTAAATATTAAAAATATATTTTTAGAAGTATCATATATTATTTTTCCTGAAATTCCCCATTCGCAATCAAAATGACTCATCATCTACAAATACAAATATTTTTTTCTTTTAAAAATGCTCTTGTTGTGTTATGTGATTCTTTTAAAAAAATATCTAAAACTGTAAGTAAATCTGTTTTAAAAACTTTTGTAATCTGATCCATTGAAAGATATAAGATATTATTTGAATTAATTTTCTTTTCAGATATTAAATATTGGTATAACTGTAAAACTAATGTGGTTTTACCCACTCATCTAAGACCTGGAAGCACTATAAATCTTTCATCTATTGAATCATTTAAAAAATCATCTAAATATCTTTTAATTTTATAATATTCGTCTCTGTGATTAAAATTCTTTATAAATTCTAATTCATTGTTAATTTCTTTTTTGTTTGATAATAAAAATTTGCTTAATTCTTCATTAAAATACATAATATTGCCAATTTTTTTATATATCCATATATAACATTTATATTTCTATTGATATATTGTCTTTGATAATATTATATGTCTTTTAATTAATATAAATGCTTATTTGTTTTGTCAAATATAAATCAGTATTTTCTATTTGTTTTATCGAATAAAAAAATATCTTTTTTATTTATTTTTGAATTTATTCTTTTTTCCACCAAATTAAAACCCAATCAGCTTTATCGTCTGGATGCTCTAATCGTCCGTCTTCATTTATAATTAGATTTTTTTTTAAATAACTTCTAAGTTTAATCTTTTCGTCCTCATTAAAACTGTCTAAATTCCATTTTCCATTTTCCATTGCATCATGAACACTTTCATAGCTTCTCTTTTTTTGAATTTCAAGATTTTCAACATTAGGATTGATACCCATTGAAACAAGGATATTAAAAAGATAATAATAAGGAGCAAAGTGATCATTGTTTTTTCCAATGGATTTATAAAAATCTCTTTCAAATTTCCAGTTATTTGGACCAAATAATGTTATATAAACATATTTATTAGCTATTTCATTAATTTTTTTTATTGCTTCAATTATAGGAACGATTCCATTAAAAGAACGAGATGCTAAGACAATATCATGTTTTTTTACTTTTTCAATGGATACATCTTCAATGGTTTCATTAATAATCGTGATATTTTCAATATTTTCTTTGTTAATCTTTTCTTCCAATATTTCAAGCATTTTTTCAGATGAATCAACGGCAGTTACATTTTTTACTAATTTTGATAATGGTATTGTTATTGATCCCTCACCACAACCTAAATCAATAGCTGTAAGTTCACTATCAATCCTCATTTTATTAAAAAGATTTTCCATATACTCATCTTGTTTTACTCTCTTTGCAAAATGAGGTGCTTCTTTATTCCAATCTTTTTTAAATGTATTTTCTTGAGATTTTAGCTTTTCTTCCCAAAAATATTCCCAATCAATGTCCTCTGGAGATTTAATAGTTTTATTCATAACAATACCTTTTTTTATATTATTTGATTTAATAATAATATTAAAAATAAAAATAATATTAAAAATAAAGATTATTTAAAATATAAAAATTAATTTTTAATTAAAATTAACCACCACTTGCAGGCATATAAGGGATGAGTGCTCCTGCTAAATTAACAAGTGGCATTGTTTGAACCCAAACTTTTCCAGGACCTTTTAAAGTAGCTAAAAATAGACCTTCTCCACCAAATAACATGTTTTTAGCACCTTTCACTCTTTGAATATCAAAATCAACAGTTTCTTCCATAGCTGCAAGATGACCTTGATCAATGATTAATTTTTCACCAGCTTCAAGATCATATTCAAGAATATCTCCATCGATTTCTAAAAAAACAAGTCCATTTCCAGATATTTTTTGTAAAATAAATCCTTCTCCACCAAAAATACCACTACCTAAGCTTTTTCTAAAATGCATTTTAACATCCACTTCTCTTTCACTAGCTAAAAATGCTGATTTTTGAGCTATTATGTTTTTAGTGCCATCAAGTTCAATAGGCAATATTTTTCCTGGAAAACTACTTGCAAAACCAATTTCTTGATTATCTTCTTCAGCAGTATAAAAATTAAAAAACAAAGAATCTCCAGACAATGCTCTTCCCAAACCTTTTAAAATTCCACCATCTGTGCTGGTTTCCATTTTAATTTCAGGACTCATCAATGCCATTGATCCACCTTCATTTTTCATACTGTCGCCTTTATTTAACTTACAGATTACAAGTGGAAATGCTCCACCTTTAATTTCATATTCCATTGATATCACTTCTTTTTTATTTTATTATTTAAGTTATTTAAATTATTTAATAAACATAACCTTTAACATAATATAAGTAAATTATTTAAAATAATAAGATTATTAAAAATAATAATATTATTTAAACAATAAATAAGGGTCTATAAAAACTTAAGAGTATAAATAATTCATAATATTACTTAACAATAAATAATTTTCATTTTGATAAATTTTTAAAGATTAATTATTTTATTTGCATATTATTTTTATAGACTAAATGATAGTATATATATCATATTTATTATATATTCTATAATCATTTATTATGTATATTATCGATTATTATATATGATTAGTTCATTGCGCCCAAAAATTAATAAAAATTAAAGATAAATAAATAGTTATTTCATATATTTCAAGATCCATAATAATTTAATTTTTAAAAATACAAATTAAAAGTAAATTAAATTAAAAATTAAAAGTAAATAAAATATATAAACTATAATTAGAATATATAAACTATAATTAAATACAATATAAAAGCTAAAATATTAATGTATTATTAATACATTATTATTTACAATCTTTTGAATTTTACAAATCAGACATCATGATAATTAATCATATTATACAATAATATTATCTAACACTTTATTAAGATTTTCGTTTAGTTTTTCAGGATATTTTGTAAATGTTGCATAAACACTTATAGCAGGTAAAATCTCATATAATTTAGCTATAATATTTATTTCATTAATTTTTATCACTGTTAATTTAATTTTAAAATCAAATTTGAAATAGTTTTGAGTATAATAATTGTAAGGATTTCCAATAATTCTAAAACTCAAGTTATTTTCATCTTTTTTGACTTTTGTGATTTTTATATTTGCTCCTGGTCTTAAAAATCCACATTTTGGACAATAATATTTTCCTTGGAATGAATTATATTTTTTTAAAAAAATAAGGTTTTTTCCACACTTTGGACAAAAAATCTCTTTATTTAAGTTTTGATTTGAATTTATATTATTTACATCTATTTTTTCTAAATCTACATTATTTACATCTATTTTTTCTAAATCCATGTTATTTAAATCAATTTTATTTAATTTTACATTGTCTAAATCTAAACCATAAAAATTAACAATCAAATCAGATTCCTTTTGTTTACCTATAAATGCAGAAATTGGATTATCACTATTAACAATCATTAATCCATTATTTAATGGTTTTGATAATGATTTTTTTAGTTTAAGATATTTATTATCTATACTACTTCCATTATTTATATTACTCTCATTATCACCAGTGCAAACAAAAAAAACTGGCTTAATATCCTTTAAAATATTATATGGATTTTTAATTCTATAAAAAATATCATTAAATTCAAAAAGTCCAAATTCATTATTTGATTCTAAAAGTTTTGTAGCTATTTTATTTGATGTTTTACTTTTATTACTATCTTTAATTTTTACATTTTGGTTGTTATGAGCTATTTTATATTCTTTAGATAATAATTTAATAATTAATTGTGTATTTGTTGTTTTATTTGTTGATAATATTATTAATCCTATTTTTAAATCTTTAATTAAATATTTAAGACAGTTTAAAGAGGATAATTTAATAAATATTTTACCTGGAAGAGTTTTTTTCTTTTGTTTATCTTTAATGAGATTTATAGCTATTTTTCCAATTTTTTTACCAAATAAACATTTAATATTTTTCATCATTATATTTTCATATTTAATATAAACTATTTAAATATTGTTAATTTGAGTTTATTTTATTTTACTTAAAACATAAGTTAATTTAGAAAATAGATTTTTTTTATTTTTATTTTTAAACAAAACATTTATTTATTATAAAATACTATATTTTTCATATAAAAACATCTTTAAATTTAGATTTTATTGGTTTAAACATAATTAATTATATATTAATATATAATAATAGTATGTAATAACATTATATATCAAATTAATAATTAATAATTAGTAGTTAAGGTTAATACTGTTAATAATTTGGAAATTAGGAGTTTTGATAATGAAAGGATTACCACGAGATATAGGAATATTACCTAAAAGGTAATACTTACTAAAATTTTAGTAAGCTTTATATACTATACAAAAAATACTAATAATTAAGAAACGAAGTTTTTAACTTATGAATTTCTAAGGTGTGTTTTTAATGTCTTGGTTGAAACGACTAAAAGGTCTCTTTGGTAGATCTAAAAGTGATGTAATTGAGAATAATTCTGAAGAAGAAGTTTCATCTATTAAAGTAGAAGTAGCAGATCCAATACCTGATAAAAAAGTGGATACTTCAGAAAAGAAGATTGCAGAAGAAAAGAAAGATTCTTCTGTAACTAATGTTTCTAAAACACCTAAATCTGATATATCTTTTAATGAAACTAAAGAATCTATTGATACTAACGAAGTTAGTGTTGTAGAGGATAATGTTTCTGATGAAACTGATAAATCTATTGATACTAATGAAATTAGTGTTGTAGAAGATAATGTTTCTGATGAAGATACTTCTGAAGAATCTGTTGAGAATTTAGATGAAGATTCTGAAGATAAAAGCTCTGAAATAGCTGTTGAAGAAAATGAAAAAGTTTCAGAAGATAAAGAATGTGATAAAATGACTTTATTAGAAGATAATGATGTTATAAGAAGAGAAAGTGTTGATCCTGATTTTACTCAAATTTTTAAAGATGCAGGAATTGATACAGTAGAACATTGTTTCCAATGTGGAACATGTAGTGGTGGATGTCCTTCTGGTAGAAGAACTCCTTACAGAGTTAGACAAGTTATCCGTAAGTGTTTAATGGGATTAAAAGATGAAGTTATTTCTGATCCAGCTTTATGGATGTGCACAACCTGTTATACTTGTCAAGAAAGATGTCCAAGAAGTGTCAAAATTGTTGAAATCATCAAATTAGCACGTAATGTAGCAGCACAAAATGGATACATGTCAGATAATCATAAAGCAACTGGCGCTAATGTTATTAAAACTGGTCACGGTGTTCCAATCAATGATGCAACAAAAGAATTGAGAAAAAGAGTCGGTTTATCTGAACTTCCTCCTACAACTCATTCAAATGAAGCTGCTTTAAAAGAAATTCAAGCTATTTGTAAAGCAACTGGCTTTGATAGATTAATTGATTACAAAGGATAATCTGTATACACGGGTTTATTAAATAAATAATTTTTATGGAGATTTTATTATGGAGATTGCATATTTCTTAGGTTGTATTATGAACAACCGTTATCCAGGAATCGAAAAAGCAACAAGAATTTTATTCGATAAATTAGGAATCAAATTAAATGATATGGAAGGTGCTTCCTGTTGTCCTGCTCCAGGTGTATTTGGTTCATTTGATAAAAAAACTTGGGCTTCAATAGCTGCAAGAAACTTAACTATTGCTGAAGATATGGGTTCAGATTTAATGACTGAATGTAATGGTTGTTTTGGTTCATTATTTGAAGCAAATTTAGAACTTAAAAACCATCCAGAATTCAAAGATGAAATTAATCAAGTTTTAGCTGAAGTTGGAAAAGAATATCAAGGAACAATTAATGTTAGACACTTTGCAGAAATTTTATACAATGAAGTAGGTTTAGATAAATTAGCAGACCTTGTTGAAAAACCATTAAACTTAGAAGTTGCTGTTCATTATGGTTGCCATTTCTTAAGACCAACGGAAGAAATTGGTATTGATAATGCTGAAAGACCAACAATCTTAGATGACTTAGTAGAAGCAACTGGTGCAAGATCAGTTCCTTACAAAGACAAAATGATGTGTTGTGGTGCAGGTGGAGGTTTAAGAGCAAGAGATATTGAAGTTACTACAAGTATCACCAAAGAAAAGCTCGAAAACATGACCGATGCTGGTGTAGATGCTATTGTTGAAGTCTGCCCATTCTGCCACATGCAATTTGATGTAGGTCAAACTGAAGTTAACAAACAATATGGAACTAATTTTAATATTCCTGTTTTCCATTTAGCTCAATTATACGGGTTAGCTATGGGATTAGGTAAGGATGAATTAACTTTAGATTCTCATTTAATTGATTCTGCTCCTGCTTTAGCAAAAATAGTTGCAGAAGCTGATAAATTAGCTGGAGAATAACTATATTTTTTGTTTTAAATAATAGAAGATTAAATTCTTCTTCTTTTTTCTTTTTTTCTTTTTTTCTATATTTTATTTTAATATATTTAATGTTTTTTAACAATACCTTTTTTAAACTTTTTTTAAATAAAAACTGATGTTAAAATCAGCTATTTAAAGTGGTCTTAATTTAATCTTTAAATTTTTAAAATTAAATTTTAAGAGATTTAAGATATTTTATTGATTTTGTGATTCCAAAAGAATATAATTATTTATATATTATTGACTTCAAAAATATACAAGTATTTATATATTATTGACTTCAAAAATATACACAGATATAAATTGAGGATATTGGAAATGTTATTTGAAGATGATTTAATTAGACATATTGAATTTAAACAAAAAGAAATAGAAAATTTACTTGCAGATGTTAAAACTTTCAATCATAGGCAAGAATATTTTAAAATTAAAAAATATATTGATAGTTTTTTAAATGATGAATTAATTGAAAATCGTTTTATAGTTATGCCTGGTTTAAGGGGTGTAGGTAAAACAACTATTCTTTTTCAACTTTATAATTATTTAAAGTATAAAAAAGAAATTAATCCAAAAAATATTCTTTATTTACCTATGGATCAGTTAGTAAGTTTTTTTAACACAAATCTTTTAGATGTAGTTGATTCATATCTTGAATCTATCCACAAAACAACTCAAGGAAATTTAGATGAAAAACTTTTTATTTTTGTGGATGAAAGTCATTTTGATAAGATGTGGAGTATTTCTGGAAAAGTCATTTATGATAGCACGAAAAATATTTTTTTAATAATCACTGGTTCTTCAGCAATTGATTTAGAAATTAATAGTGATGTTGAAAGAAGAATGATAAAAGAATCAATCTACCCAAATAATTTTGGAGATTATTTAAGTTTAAAATATAATTTTAAGATAGAACATGATTTTGTAAGAACTTTAGAAAATATTCTATACTGTGGTGAAGATAAATACATCAACAAAGGAATTAAATTAGAAGAAGATGTTTATGATCAATTAAGCAGTATAAATAGTTATAATCATATTGAATTTAATGAATTTTTAAAAACCTATGGATTTCCTTCTACAATCAATCTTAATGAACTAATGTCATATCAACAAATTTTTTCTGTTGTAAATAGAATAATAGAAAAGGATATTTTTAGAATAAAATCATTTAATAGTTCTACTACAGATCATATCAGAAGGATAGTGATATATCTTGCTCTTGCAAGGATTGGTTCTGTTTCTAATAGAAAAATAGCTGATAATTTATCTATTTCTCCAAAATTAGTAAATGAAATTTTAAATGTTTTAGAAAAAACTCAAATAATTTTTAGTATTAAACCTTATGGTGGTGCTGGAAAAATTGTTAAAAAAGCATGGAATTACTATTTTTTATCTCCATCTATTAAATCTGCCATAAATAATGAAATGGGTAGATTTAATTTAAATAATCGAAAATGTTTAGGAAATTTAGCTGAAAATCTTGTTGCAAGTTCATTGTATAAACTGTCTAAAACTCGATTTAAAATGATGGGTTTATTTTATCCTCCAGAAGAAAAAGGTGTGGATTTTTTAATTAGAACTAAAGTAGACGATATTGTTCCAATAGAAGTGGGAATTGGAAAAAAAACCAAAAGTCAGTTAATTCGAGCTATTAACAAATATAATTCTGATTATGGTATTTTAATTTCTAATAGATATCGAAGAATTAAACAACATAATGATATAATCTATATTCCTTTAACAAGTTTTGCATTTATTTAAAAATATTGTTTTATATTATAGATTCAATATTTCACGTTATTAATTTGATTTAAAAAATCATAAACAAATTAAAATCAAAAATTAAATCATAAATAACTTAAAATTAAAAATTCTAATTTCAATTAAGTAATACAAATTTATAAATTTTACATATTTTGTCCGAATATCATGATTTTTGTCCACATTTTGTCCAAATAACAATCGTCATTAAGATTTGAAAACATTTATATAATATAAAAATCAATATTGTTATTACACATAATAAAATATAGTAATAATAAAATAGGCATAACAATGAAAAAATATAAAATTTTTATAAGTAGTAATCAAAGGGAATTTGAAGTGGAAAGATTAAAAATAAAAGATTTACTTGAAAATAAATTAGGATATGGTCTTTTTGAAGTATTTTTATTTGAATCTACTCCAGCATTTGGATTAAAGCCCAAAACAATATATCTTGATGAAGTTAAAAATAGTGACATTTTTATTGGTTTAATTGGAAATGAATATGGAACTATTTATGAAAATGGATTATCTGCAAGTGAAGAAGAATTTGACACATTTATTCAAGGAGATAACTCCCAAAATACTTTTATGTTTATAAAAAAAGAGATTAATCCTGATGAAAACACTGATAAATTTATAAAAAAAGCTCATGAAGTAACTTATAAAAAATTCAAAGACACTGATGATCTTTTAAAAGAAATTGAATACAGTTTATCTAAATTTTTATTAAATATTAAAGAAAAACAAGATATTGAATTTGATGAAAGATATACTCATAATATAAACATGTCAGATATTGATTTAAATCAAGTAAATTATTTTATTGAAAAATCAAAAATAGATTATGATATTTCAACACAAAAAAAGCTTGAAAATTTCTTAATAAACAAAGTTAAAGTTCTTAAAAAATCAGATAATAAATTTAAACTTTCTAATGCAGGAATTCTATTTTTTGCTAAAAAACCTAAGGATTTTCTACCACAACATGAAGTAAAAATAGCTAGATTTCAAGGAAGAGATAAAATCCATATAATTGATAGTATGGAGTTAAATTATCCAATGCTTTTACTTTTAGATAAAATCGAAATAGCTATTGGAAAATTAATGAAAATTGCACAGAAAATTGATGGTTTTAAGAGAATTGACATTCCTGAATATCCTTATACTGCTTTAAGGGAAGCTATTGTAAATGCTTTGGCTCATAGAGATTATAATTTAAAGTATTCTTCAATTTCAATTTTTATATTTGAAAATAGAATTGAGATAACAAGCCCTGGAAAATCTTTAATTAAAATCAAATCAATTGAAGATATTTATGCCCATAGAAACAATAAAATCTGTGATTTATTTAGAAGAACCTTTGATATGGAAAAATTTGGAACTGGTATTAAAAAAATGAATAAAATCATGAAAGAAAATAAAATGCAACACCCAGAATTTAAAAGCAAGGATGATTTTTTTAAAACAATATTTTACAATAGAAGTGAAAAAGAACTTATGGATTTAATTTTAGAAGACTCAACTACAGTAGATTTAAAAAAATTAGGATTAAATAATAAAGAAATAACGGCTTTAGAATTAATGATAAATCATAAGAAAATATTTTCACCACAGGATTACGCAGAATACTTTAATGTATCTGATAGAACTGCAAGAAGACATCTTAGCCATTTAGTTAATGAAGGATTAATCGATAAAATTCAAATAAATGGAAATAAGAAAAATGGATACTACGGAATAAAAAGTAATACAAATTTATAAATTTTACATATTTTGTCCGAATATCATGATTTTTGTCCACATAATGTCTGAATATTTGGTACTGTAAAGTTCTTGGCTCTTTTGTAAAAATAAACATGTGGGATTTGATGGAAGATAAATGTAAAAAAGTGATGTTTTTAAATAGTTTTAACAGTGTAAAATCCAACAAATCCC
>JAISIT010000309.1 GCA_031261915.1 Candidatus Methanoflexus mossambicus | reverse complement strand
AAATATAATAAAATATAATAGAATATAATCCTAAATAAAAACATGAAATATCTAAATATTTTTTTTATAAATTAAAGTAATTACTTAAATTTAATTATAAATTAATTAGAAAGTTAATTATTGTTTGACTTAAATATTTTAAATAATTAATTTAATCAATAAATGGAATTAAAAAAGAAAAAAAAATGAAAGATTAAAAAATCTTTCATTAAAAATAATTTATTTTTTAATAGTATATGATACTTTTAAGAATTTAGCAGATACTAAATTTTTAACAGTTAAACTTACTTTTTGAGTTTTAACATTATATTTATAACTAGAACCTTTAGGAAGTGAATATTTGCTAATTTTGTTAATAAGTGATTTTGAAAATGAAAAAGTAATAGTTTTACTTCCAGTTTTTTCACCAGCATTCACAAATGTGTAAGTTTTTGTAGATGTTTTTCCAACAGTAACTGTATTTGTACTATAAATAATTTTTGCAGGTTTAAGAACTTTTTTACCATCAGCTAATCCATTATTATAACCAATACTTTTACCATCAGCTAAGCCAGATGTATATCCACTTGCATTACCATCAGCAAAACCAGCAGTATATCCATTTTCATAAGTATCATTTCCAGAAGTACCATTTTCAGAAGGAGCAATATAATCTTTAACTAAATCAAATAAAGTTGCACTGCTTCCCCATTCAAATGATTGGCTATTATCCATATTACTTAATCCTAAAGCATCAATAATTGCCCAACCATTGGTATCAATACCATCATTATTGCAAAAATTGTTATTTTCTATATTGATTACAGAACCAATACTTTTATCATATACTTGATGTAATAAAACACCATAATAACTGCTGTTTAAAATATTATTATTAATAATAGTTATATTTGTAGCAGTTGTTGGAGCTCCATGATGAGTATCTCCAGCTTTAATTTCAATAGCTATTTTATTATCTTTAAAATTATTGTTCTCCACAAGAGTATTTTGAGCTGCTTTAATAAATGCTAAACCATTAACAATATTAGTGAAATTATTGTTCGTAATTGTAACAAAATTAACTCCTCCACCATAGTAAACACCGAATTGAGAATCATAAATATTATTTCCTGTAATATTATAATTATTAGTATCTCCTGCTAAAGAAATAGCATTACGATCCCCATGAATAGTATTTCCAATGATTGTATATTCAGATCCACCCATAATATTTATTGCATCACGACTAGAAGAAATAATACAATTAGATATTGTTAAATCTGTAATACTGTTAGTTCTAATACCATCAGCTTTATTACCTGTTCCAGTAATAGTAAGAGAATCTAACATTAAACCTTGTAAATTACCAGATTGTGCAATTGCATATTTACCTGTAGCACTGTTAATAACAAAATTTTTAATGCTTATATCTTTATATTGTGTAATATCAGAAGGTGCAGATAATGTAATTGCTTGAGATGAACTATTACTACCTTTTAAAATAGCTCCATTACCATTTAAAGTTATAGATTTATTTAATTTAAATGCAATATCACTATATTCTCCAGGAGCAAAATTAATTGTGTCTCCTAATTCAGCACTATCAATTTTGGCTTGAATATCATTATTAGACATAGTATTATTTACATCAATTGTAGCTGCAAAGCTTACAGAACTTCCAACAGCAACAATAGCTAAAATCAATGCAAATAAAATTATTGATTTTTTAATTTTCATAAAAGAAATCCTCATTTTATTTTTATAACATATACCAAAATAATAGGATTATATACTATGTATTTCTTATGTATATACTCTATATATACTATGCATATACTCTATATACTATGCATATACTCTGTATATACTATGTATAGAATATGATTATATCATTTATAATATAGTTATATCAATCATACTTTTTTTATAAAATTTTTTTTTAATTAAATGTTAAATTTTATAGATTTATCATAACATAAATAAGATTCTTATTAAAATCATTAATAACAATAAAACTTATGAAATAAATATAAAATTTATAATATGAAAATCTAAAGTTAATAAAAAATTAAATAGAAAAACTAAATAAAAAGATAATGATATGAAAATAAATATCAATTGATTTTATCTAAATTTTTTTATTATTTTTATATATAATCTATCTAAAATAAAACTTTAGCATTAAATCTAAAAAAATTAACAATAATATTTTTATCGATAGGAACATATAAACATTTCGATATAATTTTTAATAAATAACTATGTTAATAATTGACATACAATGAAATTAATACATAAAAACAATAAATAGAAACAATAAATAAAAATAATAATTAAATAAACTTCATTAAATAAAATGTTATTATCTTTTATTTTATAAAACTTATTTTAAATTCTTGTTTTTTTAAATAGCTTAAGTATTTAATAATTTTAAAGTTACTAATTTTCATAGTTTTATAACTTTTATTATTTAAATAAATTTTAAATATTTTAGTTTTTAAGTAATTTTTAGTATTTTTTGTGAAAATATTTGAAGTATAATATTTTAAATTAATTTTATAGCTATTTTTATGATCTATTTGTTTATTATTGCGTTGTATATTGTATTTTTTATAATTAAAAATATATAAATCAATTTGATTAATTTTAGATTTTTTTTTATTTGCAATATTTTTTGGTTTTAAATATTTAGAATAAATTGTTATTTTTTTTATTTTTTTAATTGATTTTACATTATTAATATTTTTATTCCTATTGTTATTATTAACATTATTGCTCTTAATATCACTATTATTTGATTTATTTGAATTATTTAATGTATTATTTTTTAAATTAGATCCATTATTTTCAGTAATGGATGCTAAATAATTCATTTCATAATATAAATATTCATTATCTGTAAATGCTCTAAGAACATATTTTTGATTATTTTTATTAATTGGAAGTAGCCAATTAGTTCCACTTCCCCAACTAAGAGGTTTTGCAGCTCTATCTCTATTAAATAAATTGTTAAATGGACAAATAACTTTAATTATGAATTTTGGTAATAAATTAGGATCATTTTCAACAAATTTATTCAATGAAAAATTATAAACTAAAGCCAAACCATTATCTTCAATATAGTTACGACTTCCATTAGAACTTATTATTTCATAATTTCCATCAGAATCATTTAAATATGCTTGAATTTGATACCAATAAGTAATATTCGTATTTTTTCCATAATCTAAAATTATATTTTTATTATTACTATTATTATTACTATTACTATTAGTATTAGTATTATTAGTATTAGTATTATTAGTATTATACATATTATTATCTCCATTATTATTCATATTACTATTTTCATCTAAAGGATTGTTTACTCCCCACCAATTTAAATTTAAATTTGTGTTGTTTCCATAATTTTCAATATCATAATAATTTTTAGCAATATTAATTAAACTATTATTAAGTATACGATTATAATTAATAAATATATTATTTGATTCATTATCAATATAAATTCCACCAAGATTGTTAACTATTGTAGAAGATATGATTATCCCTCCATTTCCTGAAATATATATTGTATTGAGATTATTTGTAAAATTAGAACCATTAATAATTAAACCATTTTGATTAAGAGATTTAAAATAAATAGCTCCACCATAAATAGCTTGGTTGTTAATAAAATCACAATTTATAAATATTGCAGTTCCTTCATTGTAAATAGCTCCACCATAAGTATTTACTCCATTGATAAAGCTTATATTTTCAAATGTTACAAAACTATTTGGAGATATTTTAAACAAATAGCTATTAGAATTTCCATCAATTATTGTTTTAGATTTATTTGACGATTGAATTTTTAAAAATCCATTTATTGTAATATTATTATTTAAATCACTATTTGAATTATAAACTCCATCATTAAGTAGGATAGTATTATTATTGTCAGATAAACCATTAATATAATTTATAGCATCATTTATATTGGTAAAATTAGAATTAGAATCCTTAGAAACTGTAATTTCACTCCCATATACATTAGAGATAAAAATTATTGAAAATAAAATTATAATTAAATAAATTGAAATCTTTTTAAAATTTATCATTGAATCACACTGTTATTTTTTTTATTATTTTTTAATATTATTATTAAATATTATTAAATATTATTTTTAATATGCTTAGTAATTATTTAAAAAAAATTATTAAACTAAAATTTACGATATGAATAATATTTTATATCATAAAGTATATATATTTTTCTTAATCATTATATTATTATTAAAAATTTAAATTTAATAAAAAATATCTTAAACAGTGATAAAAATAATATTGAATAAGAAATATAAGTGAATATGAAAAATAAAAGAGTATAAAGCAATAATAATTAATATAAAGAAAATAAGTAATGGATATGAATTAAACTTAATACAAAAAATAATTAACATATAAAATTATAAAATTAAAATTAATATATGCAATTAAAATTAATATATGGAGAAATATTTAACGATTATTTATTTACACAGATTTTTCGACCATTATCTAATGTAATTATATCAATATCCAGATTGTAAGCGATTTTAAGATTTTTTGAATTAACAACTTCATCAGGACTTCCAAAATCAATAAATGTTTTATTTTGCATAATAGCTACTTTGTTTGAAGAAATAAACGAGTGGTCTGGGTAATGGGAAGTCATTATAATAGCTAAATCTTTTTTTGCTAAGTTATTAACTGTTTGAAGTAGACGAATCTGATTTCCAAAATCAAGATGGGATGTTGGTTCATCTAAAATAAGTAATTCTGATTCCTGTGCAAGGGCTCTTGCAAGGAAAACTAACTGCCTTTCTCCTCCAGATAAATAAATATATTCTTTATCTTTTAAATTTTCAATACCCATATCTTTAATAGCTTTTTTTGCTATTTTAACATCTTTTTCTTCTGGAGAATCAAAAAGGTTAATATGTGGAGATCTTCCCATTAAAACAACATCCAATACTTTAAATGGAAAAGTAGTATGGTGAACTTGAGGAACATAAGCAATAACTTTAGAAACAGCTTGTGGTGAAAGGTTTTTAATATTCTCATCTTTAACTATAACTTCACCATGATCTAAGCTTTTAATACCTAAAAGACATTTAAGTAATGTGGTTTTTCCAATACCATTAGGTCCAAGAATAGTTAAAATATCTCCTTTTTCTATTTGAAGATTAATATCTTTAAAAATAGACTTATTTTGATAAGAACTTGCCCCATTTTTAATTTCTAAAAGATTCATATTTTCACCAATAATTTTTATTTTGATTTATATTATGTTTTAAATGTTAATATCATTCTTAATATCAATTTTAATATCAATTTAAATGTTAATATTAATTCAAATGTTAATATTAATATTAGTTCAAATATTAATTTAAATATTAAGTTTAATTTCAATTCTAATTTTAATTCCAATCATTGTAACCTTTTTTAAGTAAAAATAAGAATACTGGAGCTCCAATAATAGCTGTTAAAATACCTATTGGAAGTTCAACAGTAAATAAAACTCTTGCCAAGTTATCAATAAAAAGTAAAAAACTCGCACCAAAAGAAAGTGATGCTGGAAGTAATATTCTATTATCTGGTCCTGTGATTATTCTGGTCATGTGTGGAACTATTAAACCAACCCAACCAATTACACCAGAAATACAAACAGCAGCAGCAGTAATAAAAGTAGATATGAAAATTAAAATAATTCTAAGACGATCTGTATTTATTCCAAGTGATTGAGATTCTTCATCACCCATTGCTAAAATATTCAATCTCCAACGAAGTAAAAGTAAAATAGCTAAACCAATAAATATTGTAACAAAAACAGGAATTAAACTATCCATATTAACTGAAGAAAGAGATCCCATAAGCCAAAAAGTAATTTCTGGAAGTTTTTGATTAGGATCTGCTAAAAATTTAATAGATGAGATTAATGCTCCAAAAAGAGAAGATACAGCCATTCCAGATAAAACTAAAACAAGTATTCCACTATATTTATATACTCTACTAATAAAATAGGAAATTGTAACAGATATTAATCCAAAAATAAATGCAAAAATTTGAGTAATATAATTTCCAAGAGATAAAAGAATAGATAAAGCAGCTCCAAATCCTGCACCAGTTGAAACACCTAAAATATCTGGAGAAACAAGTGGATTTCTAAAAATACTTTGAAAAGTCCCTCCAACTACTGCAAGTGAAGCACCAACAAGCATGGCAGCTATTATTCTGGGTAATCGAATATTAAATACCACTCCCGTGATGGTATCCGAAATAGCTAAATTTGGATTTAATGGCGAAAGCAAAGTCATTATAACTTCAACAGGTGTTACTGGATATCTTCCAATTAAAAAAGATGCAAAAAATAGCACTACTGGAATTACTATAAAAATTATCGAAATTGACTTATGTTCTTGATAAATACCCATATAACAACCTTTTAATTAATAAGTAAGTATTTTTTTTATTTTAATAATCATTTATATTGATAATCTTTAATATTGATAATCTTTAATATTGATAATCTTTAATATTAAGTATCAGTCATATTAATAATTTTTAATCCAGAACCACCTAAAATATCATTAACATCACCATCAGTTAAGTCATAGTGATAAAAATTAGAATAAAATTCTTTTAACTCTTTTTTCATATCTAAATTAGTATTTTGCTCTGGATAAACAACTTTTAATGCCCATGGAATACCAATAATCAAATTAGATCCTGGAGGCATATCAAACCAATTGTATGGGTCTTCTGGAACAAGATAAACCTTTTTATTCTTTACTGCATTAATATCTTTCCATTGGGAGTTACTGTAAATTCCATTATAAAAATTAGAATCAATTGTAATGATTACATCTGGATTCCATTTAATGACTTGCTCAATTGAAACTGTAAATGTTCCTGCTTGAGTTCCAGTATCTTTAGCAACATTATCTGCTCCAATAATATCTAAAATTTGAGCATGCTCACTACCTGCAGGAGAAGTTGTAAGTCCATCTCCAGATTGAGCATAATAGACTTTAACTGGATTATCTTTTGTTTTTTCTTTGTTTTGATTTCCTAAATCAAGATAACGATTTAAAGTATCTTTTAATAAACTTGCTTTAGAATCTCCACCATAAACTTTTCCTAAAAAATCATAGGTATCTCCAATGTTTGTAATGTTTGCAGTTTCAGGAACAGCTATTACTGGTATTGGTGAGAATTTTTTAATGATTAAATCTAAATCACTTTGAACAACAACTCCATCACGAACACGAGGAGAATCAATAATTAAATCTGGATTAAGTGAAAGAAGTGCTTCATCATTTCCATCACCATGTCCATGCCATGCTCCAATAACTGGAAGCTTTCTGTATTTATCTGGAACATAACTAACATTATTAAAGTCGCTACTTAATGCAGATAGTTTATCTGGTGCTATCATGTATAATATTGTTGTAAGTGTTCCAGATGTTGAAACAATCTTTTCTGGTTGTGCTGGAATAGAAACAGTTCGCCCAACCATATCAGTAATTACAATCTCACCATTAGCTGTTGTAGGTGTGGATAATGTAAAATATCCAATAATAGCGATTAATAATACTAAAACAATTGAAATGATAATAATGTTACTTTTTTGCATAAAATTCCTTGTTTTTTTTTATTTTTTTTATTTGTTATATGTTGTCAAATTTTTATTTATTTATATAAAAATGATTTATAAATTAAATAATAATTGAATAAATAATTAAATTAATAATTAAATAATAATTGAATAATAATTAAATAATATGAAACAAATTAAAATAAATTATAAAAAAATATAAAAAAATATGGAAAATAAAAATTTTTCCAATATTAATTTAACAAATTATTTAAGTTTTGCAGTAAAAGTTATTTTTTTAGATGCATTTTTAGCTAAATTAGTAACTTTAAGGGTTAATTTACCATTTTTAAGAGAATAGCTAACACCTGCAGATTTAAAAGTAACTTTATATGATTTAACTTTTTTAAGTAGATTTTTGGAAATAGTGTATGTAAAAGCTTTAGTTCCAGTTTTTCCTCCAATATTTTTAAATGTATATGTTCTAACAAGAGTTTTACCAGATATTTTATCTTTAGATTGTGTAATCTTAATATTAGCTTTAGCTGGAGCAACAGGTTTTTGTGTATCTTCTTTTACAACATTTACATCAATATTTTCACTTTCAGAATTTAAATTTTTTGGATCGGTTCCACTATTATAGGATCCAGTTGCATTAAATTTATTATTTCCGTCAGCAATAGATTTTAAATTTAAAGTTAAAGTTGCATCTTTATTTCCACTTAATGAATCAATTTGCCAATAGTTTCCTTCTTTATCAAATTCACCAATTGAAGCAAAAAGATAATCAATTGCAAAATTTTTATTAATTCCATTTAAATTGATAATTATATTTTTAGCATCTAAATCTCCAATATTAGAAATTTTAATGATGTATGTAATAACTTCTCCTTTTTTAACACTATTATTAGATATTTGAGTAGTAATATTTAATTTAGCACTTTTAAGTGAAGGGTCAACACCATTTCCTGGAAGATAAATAGCTTTTCCAACATCAGTATATGTATTTGGACCAATATTTATTTTATTACTTTCACTTGAAAGAGCAATAGCTACTGGTAAATTTTTAAATACATTATCATAATAGCTATTAGCAACATTTACACCATAAGCAATAACACCTTTAGATTTCTCATCTCCAAGTAAATTCTCAAAAGTATTTCCATATACATCATAGCATCCATCTCTTTGGTTTGTATGTTTTATTGCAATATCTCCATTTCTAATAGTGTTATTATAAACAATACCACTTGTCCATTCCATCCTAAGATAAAGACCAAGACCGCCATTAGACATGCTTACAACCATAGGATTTGTTGGATCAATTCCATTGTATGCACCGAAGTTTTCTATAAGATTATTTGTGATAGAAACATTTTCAACTCTTATTTCAATTACATCATAATGATTATTGAAATAATTATTAGAAATAGTCACATTTCCAAAAGTTCCAGCAGAATAAGTATTAGATTTATCTCTTCCAAGCATTATTGCTCTATATGCACTATTTTCAAATTTATTATTATCAATTGAACAGTTAATTGCATTAAATAAACTTAAATGAGTGTCTCCACCATAAAAATAATTATTTTTAATCACATAATTTGATGCATTTCCATCAACATACAATAAATTTTCAGTTTTAGAATTAGATGAATAAAAATTAAAGCCCGTAAATGAACTTCCATCAGCATTAGATAATGTAATTAAATTATTTTCACCATTAGTTTTTAAAGTAGCATTATTTCCAATAAATTTTAAAGATTTATCAATATTTAAATTAATATCTTCATATATCCCATTTTCAGTAAAATTTATTGTATCTCCATTTTGTGCATTATTTATAATTCCTTGAATTTCAGTATTATTTTTACCAGCATCAATATTATAATTAGCTGCAGACACAGTTGAAATAGCTAATGTTAAAGTAAAAATAATTGAAATAAAAATCAATAATGACTTATATTTATTATTTTTCAAATTATCAACCTCTTTTTTTAAAAAAAAAAATTATAATTATTAATTTTAATTTAATTAATAAAGTTACAATTTAACTATAATTAAAATTACAATTTAACTAAATTTCATTTAAATATTATATTTAATTAAAAATTAATTCAAAAAATATTAATTCAAAAAATATAATATTTATAATAAAAAATAATATCCACAATTCATATATCGCATTGTTAAAAAATATGGATATGATATTTTTTACATATTGATATTTTACAATCATCATATATAAATTTAATGATTTAAATTATAATATGAAAAAATAAAATTGCATATCGAGATATTAATAACAAGAATAGTATTAATATTAATTATTAAAATAGTATTAAAAATTTTAAATAATTTTAAAAAAGTAAAAAAAAAGTAAAAAAAAAGTAAAAATAAAGTAAAAATAAAGTAAAAATAAAGTAAAAATAAAATAAAAATAAAGTAAAAATAAAAAAAATTAATCAAATCTTGAAACATAGTTTATTTATTTTCAAAAATTAACAAGTAATGAGACTTTCCTTCAGGAATGGTTTCACCAGCATTGTCATTATAACATTTTAATTCAAATCCTTTAGATAAAAATCTTTCAATGATTTCATCCCCACTGATTCTCATTTCATATTTAGGTCCTCCATGTTTAACTTTTTGTTTTTTGTAATCCATTACACAAACACGACCACCTCTTTTAAGTATCCTTTTAATCTCTTCAATTGTTTCATTAATCTTACCAGTTCCATTAAAATGATGATAAACATTTAACAACAAAATCATGTCGGCAAAATCACTATCCAAGTCTGTTCCATCAGTAAAATCTGCAAGAATTGGTATTAAATTAGAAATATTTTCATTATTGACATAATTTTGTAAATCTTCAATACTTGGTTTGTAAACATCAATAGCTATTACTGTAGAATCATCATTTAACATTTTAACTGCTTCAATAGCTACATGACCATCACCACAACCAAGATCAATGAACACATCTTCGTCCTTAAGTTTTAAACTCTCCAGTAAATTTTTTGCATCAATAAAACTCTCACTTGAAAATCCTTGAATTCTATGCCCATTTTTTGGCACCATTTTAAATTTTGACATGACATCATCCCATAGATTTGAATAAGTTATTATAACTTTTAGTAGTTATTATGTATTTTTCATATATTTCAATTATTTTTAAAAATAAAATAAAACTAAAACAACGATAATATTTATGTTTATATCGTTTATAAATTTTATTATAATCTTTGTTATTAACTGCAATATTTAAATTAATAATCTCGATAGGAAAATATTTATATATCTAAAAATATATATACCAAATATATCTTGTATATTATTAAAATATTTAAACTAATATAATCATGAAAAATGATTAATATATAAAAATATTAAATATTAAATATTAAATTTGTGATGTTATTAAAAATGAATTAGGAGCAGATATTATTTTAACAAAAAATAATAATTATAGTATTATTAATTTAGAGAATAAAAATAAAATAAATTCAAATAAAATAAATCAAAAAAATATGAAAAAATTCTTTAATTATTTTTTAATAAGTATTTTAATTGTATCTTTAAGTTTATCAATAGCTACCATAATATTTTCTGAAAATGTTGATGCTAAAACAATTGATATTGATTCTAATCTAAAAAATAATGATATTCAATCAATTATTAATAATGCAACTGAAGGAGATAAAATACTTTTTAATGGAAACCAATATAAAGATATTAATTTAATTATCACAAAAAAACTTATAATCGAATCACAAAAAAACACTAAACTTATTGGATTAGATAAAAATACTCAAGGAGAAAATTTTAAATCTGTAATTCATTTTAAAAAAGGAAGTGAAGGATCCACAATAAAAGGATTTAATATTCAAGGAATTCAATATGGCATAACAGCAATTAACACTGGAAAAATCACTATTTCAAATAATGATATGGCTAATTCAAAAACTGCAGGAATAGCTATTTATGGTAGCAAAGAGGTTATGATAAACAATAATAAGATATATAATAACCAAATTGGAATAATTTTAAATAGTTCAAATAATACAAAAGTACTAAATAATAATATAATTAACAATGCTCAAGACGGCATTTATATTCTTAATACTGTAAATACAAATATAAGTCATAATAACCTGGATAATAATCTTAATTCAACAATTGGACTTCATGGAACCACTATTAAAACTTTAATTTATTACAACAATTTAACTCGTGGATCTCGTGGAATTTATGGAAATGCCCATGAAATTGGAGATGCTTTTATTGGAAATGTTATAAGATATAATACAAATACTATTCCAGCCGAAGATGGAGGAGATACTGGTTGTGGAATTGGTTTTACATCACGAAATCTTAAGTATTATCTTGCTGGTGATTTTCCTATAATTAAATACAACAATTTTTATGGAAACCCTGGACATTCTGTAATGGCTCCATCAAGTGTGGGAAACAATAGAATTGACTTAGATTCAAATTGGTATGGAACCAACAGTGAAAATAAACAAGACACTCATTTATGTGCTCATTACAACTCTAATTCCATCCAAGCAAAATTAGAAAAAACTAATAAAGGGTTAAAAATAGCTTTTTATGATGGAAATAGTATTGCAAGAGGATTAGCTCCAATTCAAGTTACAGGAAGTATAAATGGAAAAACATTTACATTTACAGTTGAAAATGGAGAAATGGCAATTAATTATGAGGATTATAAAGATCTTTTCACTGATGAAAATGGAGATATTAATGATTTAAGAGTAGATTTACAAGCAGATTCTGTGGCATTATTTAAGTTTTCAGGACAAAATGAGATTGAAAACATGTTAGCAACTGGAAACAATCCAAATAACAATGGAAAAAATGGTGAAAATGGTTATGGGAGTGGAATTGGTGAAAATGGAAATAATAATGGGAATAATAATGGAAATGGATTTGAATCTTCCAGATTAGCTACTGGAAATTCTAATAAAAATAATACTAATGAACTTTTAGTCAGTGCTGGAATGGAAAATAGTGGAGGTGAAATTCAAGATAATGAAAATGTCCAATCAAATGAAGAAGAACCTAAAAATACTGAAAATACTGAAAATGGTGAAAATAATGCTAAAATTATCAATATAGATGAGATCAATAAATTTGTGGACGATAATCCTAATTTAGTTTATATTGTAGCAGGATTTTTAGCAATAATCATTGTTGGAAGCTATTTTTTTAAAAAATCTAAAAAATAGAATAAAATAAAATAAAATAGAATAAATAAAATTGAATAATTAAAATTGAATAACTAAAATTGAATAAAAGAATAAATAAAATAAAATAAAGTATTAATTTGATAAAATGTATGAAGAAAAGTTAATTGAATCAATAATAGTTTTAATTCTATTTTCAATAGCTATTGGAATAGCTTTTAATCAATTTAAAATAGATAAATTCAAAACATTAATGATAAATATTATTTTTAATTTAATTCTCATAATAGCTATTTTTATAAGTAGTTCTAACTTAGTTTATTTAATGAACTCCGTAAATAATAATATTAACTTTTTTATGATTGTTGTAGGTATGGTTTCTATTTTTATTGGTTTTAGATTTATTTATGAAATTAAATTTAAAGATAAATCTAATAATTATCCATTTTCAATAAATAACAAAGATAAAAACTATAATATTTCAAATATAACTCAATCTCAAATTGAATCAAAATTTAAATCTAAATTTAAATCTAATTTTGAATCTCAAGTTGAATTTAAATCTAACTCTAAATCTAAATTAATTATTAAATCAAAAAAACTATTTAAATTAATAATTGATAATTTATCTCTTCCTGTTTTATTTTTAATTTATTTTTTAGCTATTTATATTCATATTTTATATACATCACCTAAAATGTGGATTCCAGCAAATCAAATGGTTATTAGCTTTTCAATAACTTCAATACTTATTGTTTTACTTAGTTATTTTATATATGGTAAAATTAAAAATGGTAAAATTAAAAATTACAAACTTATTAATATTAAAAATACATTTGTAGGAATATTTTTAATGTTAAGTGGAATCTATTATCTTATTGTTTATATGTTTATTCCTCCATTAAGTAATGTTTTAAAAGAAAATGTTAAAGCTATTGATATTGGAGATACAAACTTAATACTATTATTTTTAATAATATTAGCTATTTCATTAGTTTTAGGTTATTTCATTAAAAAATCAAAAAGATTTAAAAATTTACTATGAAAATCATTATAAAATAATCATAATATAATTATAAAAGTATTATAAAAGTATTATAAAATAATTATAAAAATATTATAACTGTAGTATAAAATAATTATAAACTCATTGAAATTAAATTTAAAGGTTAAAATATGGAAATTCTTGGAAGTCAAATATTAACAGAGCTATTACATGCAATATCTCAAAGTTTATTAATACCCGTTATAATTTTCCTTTTAATATTTGTAATATTTGCATTAATTAGTTTAGGAGGATTTATATCAGAATATAGATCTCGTGAAAAGCTTAAATTAGAAGAAATTGAAAAATTTATTAGAACTTTAAAAAATACAAATTCTATTGATGAAATGAAAACAACAATTAATGATTTTAAAGTTAACGAGGAAATTAAAAGTTCATTATTTAAAGTTGTAGATAATTATGATTTAGATGAAAAAACAAGAGAAGCTTTAGCAAGAAAGATTATTGAAGAAGAAGAAATTAGAATGGAGAAATCTGTAGAAAAAACAGACACAATAGTTAGAATTGGTCCAACATTAGGTTTAATGGGGACATTAATTCCAATGGGTCCTGGATTAGCTGCCCTTGGTGCTGGAAACATTGAAAGCTTAGCCCAAGCTATTATTGTTGCCTTTGATACAACTGTTGCAGGTTTAGCTGCAGCTACAATAGCTTATGTTGTTTCAAAAATTAAAAAAAGATGGTATGAAGAAGATTTATCTAATTTAGATTTATTAATTACTTCAATCTTAGAAATATTAAATAAAAAAAATTTTTAATTTAAATTACTAATATTTAAATTACTAATATATTAATAAAAAAAATATAATTTATTAACTTTAAAAATATTAAAATAAATAATTAAATATTAAAATAAAAGTTAAAATGATAGTTAAAAAAATATTAAAAAAATATTAAAAAAATATTAAAAAAATATTAAAAATAATTTTAAGTTATTAAAAGTGAAATTATGTCACTTAGAAAAGGAAAAAAATTTTTAAAATCCTCAAAAGAAGAAGATCCTATGAGTGGAGTAACTAACATGACTGATGTGATGTTAGTTTTAGCTGTTGGGTTTTTAATATTTGCAGTTATGAGTATGAATATTCAAAATGTTGTTTTTCAAAATACTACTGCCGAAGAAAAACAAAAAATTTCCCAAGCTATTAAAGAAGCTGTTAGTGTTGAAATGGGTGAAGATTATAAAGGTAATGCAGATATTTCTAATGGTCAATCCTCTGGAATGGAAAATATGGGAACAGTATACAAAGATCCTGAATCTGGAAAGTTAATAATGATTCCACCATCAAATTCATCATAAATTTCATAAAAAAAGATAGTAATTTTATAATATATTTTTATATATAACTTTATAATATAATTTATAGCATAGATTTAAGCATATTTTGCATATTTTTATAGTATATTTTATGTATTTTTTATAGTATTATATATTTTTATATATTTTTATAGCATACTTTATTAATATAATTTGATAAAAATAATATTGTTAAAATTAAATAAAATAATAAATTAAATAATTTAGGAGTGATTCAAATGGATAGAGAATTAAAAGAATTAATAGACAATGGATTAAAATTAGATAAAGACTTTCAAGAACAATTAGAAAAAGTAGCAGCATTTCATGGGCATATCTGTGGTGGAATTGTTATGGGAACAAAGATGTCAATGATTGCTCTTGATATGCTTGGTTTTGAATTAAATAAAAGAAATAAAGATCTTTTAGTCTTTGTTGAAATTGGAAGATGTGCTACTGATGCCGTTCAAGTTGTGACAGGTTGCACATTAGGAAAAGGAACCTTAAAACTAATTGATTACGGACGATTTGCAGCTACATTCTATAAAATATCAACTGGAGAAGCTATTAGAATTACAGATGAGGATATTAAACTCCAAGAAACTGGAGAAATAAAAAAAGAAACAAAAGAGGAATTAATTAATCGTTTAGTTAATACTTCCAATAATAATCTTTTTAAAATACAAAAAGTTAAAATACATTTAAAAGAAGAAGATTTACCAGGAAAAAGAGAAGAAACCATTATATGTCCTGTTTGTGGCGAAATGGTTAAAGATAACAAACATATTTATCAAAATGGAAAAGCTATTTGTAAATCATGTGCTATTGAATCATATTATGAATTATTAGATTAAATAATTAAATATATAATCAATCAGAGAATAGTATTCTTTTAAGTAAATAGTTTATTATCTTTAATTTTTATTCTTTAATTTTTATTTTTTGATTTTTATTCTTTAATTTGCTTTTTTATATAATTATAATCATTGATTATGTTAAATATATTATAATTTAAGTTTTCATATATTCTACCTTTTTCTACTTTTTTCTGTTTTTTTTAATATCATATATTTTAATAGTGTTTATTTCTACAATATTCATTTAATTATTCTTTTTTTTAAATTCAACT
Organism: Candidatus Methanoflexus mossambicus; assembly: GCA_031261915.1. Taxonomy (GTDB): domain Archaea; phylum Methanobacteriota; class Methanobacteria; order Methanobacteriales; family Methanobacteriaceae; genus Methanoflexus; species Methanoflexus mossambicus. The sequence goes on along the minus strand of JAISIT010000309.1, from coordinate 1,829 downwards.
ATTACTGCAAGAATATATAAAGATATTGCTTCATAAAATTAAATTATATTAAAATTTTAAAATTGTATACACTATAATGCCAATATCTTAATACTTAAATTAGATTTAAAAATTAAATAAATATTTTTTATCCATTAATTTTATTTTAATAAGTTTAAATCCTTAATTTAATTACAAATAAAGATTAATTAACACGATAATCCACCATAAGGAAAGTATATTCTTACATTATGTTTATATATGGTCAAAGAAATAAATAATAAATTCAATTTAAAATATAAAATTTTTAAAAATAGTCAAAAATAGTCAAAAATAGTCAAAAATTTTTAAAAATCATTTAGAAATTATTTAGAAATTATTTAGAAATTATTTAAAGAAAGTTAGGAGTTGATATAATGCATGCAACTGTCACTAAATTTTTAATAAAGAATCAATGATTTCGGTACCTCAATTCAAGAATAGATATTATTAAAATAAAAATATTTAGTGAAAGTTGTCTTTAAAATAACACATCAATAAGATTCAATTAGAAAAATAAATAGAATATTATTAGATATTATTAAATCTTATTAGATATTATTCCATTAAATTGATTAAATTGGAGTGTTAAGCATGAAGACATTAAATTATAAGGATATTAAAAAAATACTTAAAATAATATACTTAGTAATGGTTATATTTGGAATTACATTAACAATAGCTTCAACAACAAATAATTTTATTAAAAAAGATAGTGTTGATAGCAATAGCAATAATAGTAATATTAATAGTAAAATTAATAATAAAATTAATAGTAATAGTAATTCTAATGGCAATAATAATGAAAAAACTGTAAATGCTAAAAGTATTAAATATGAACCTTTAAAATCAGTTAATTTCAAAAAAACTAAATACAGCCCAAAAATAGTTAAAATGAATAGCACAGACATATATGTTTTTGGAGCATACCCTACCAGAAAAAGAATTAAATATCAAAGATATGATGTTCATTTAAAAAATTATTTTGAAGGTAAATGGGGAAAATTAAAATTTGAAATTCATAGCACAAAAAAAGGATATAAAAAAGGATTCAGCCCTGTTGAGGGGATGTTTTTTTATGATAATAAAAAATCAAAATGCCACGATGTTGATTTTGACATTGTGACTGGAGAATCCCATGATTCAAAAAATTTTAATCTTAAAGTAATTAGTAGAAAAAAATCTAAATACAATTAGTATAATACATTATGTTTAAACTAATATTTTTTAAAACTGTATTTTAAAACTGTAATTTAAAACTGTAATTTAAAAATAATAAGAAATTTAATAAAAAAACTTTTTTTATTTTATTTTTCATTTAAACTTAATATTTTTCAAAAAAATATTTATATATTTAAAATTAAAATTAATGTTATGGATTATTACAACTTAAAAATAGATCAAATTAAAAAAACAAAAAACATTAAAAATTTAAGCAATGATGAACTCTTATCTGATTTAATTGCAATTATATGGATTGAAAGTGAATTAAAATCGGATTATTGTGATGAATATGTTCAAAAATCTTTTTCTTTAGAGAAAATAGTAAATTTAAATATAACCTATAAAAAAGAGATATTAAACCGAATGAATTAGTATAAAATTTAATTCTTTTTTATATTTATTCCTATTTTTTATAGCTATTTATTTATTATATTTCTATTTCTTATATCTCTATTTTTTTTAACTTTATTGGTACTGTAAAGTTCTTGGCTCTTTTGTAAAAATAAACATGTGGGATTTGATGGAAGATAAATGTAAAAAAGTGATGTTTTTAAATAGTTTTAACAGTGTAAAATCCAACAAATCCC
>JAISIT010000304.1 GCA_031261915.1 Candidatus Methanoflexus mossambicus | reverse complement strand
AAATAGTAAGCCGAAGACAGCTACTGGTTTTTTAACTAAGGAAACTCCGTCCACTATTAATGCATAGTATCTAAGATACATACTGAGAAGTATGACAATGGAGCAGAAACGATACGTCTTTTAATGAATGATAATGAAGCTATTGCAGAAGACATTAAAAATCGCGGTGAAACGGCTATTCTATGCTAGTGCAAGAAAAGAATGCCTATGGCAGAAGAATTTCGCTAAGATAAATGCTGTTAAACAGAAGATGGGTTACTCTCGGCATACTATTTTTATTTAAAAGTTCATTTCAAGTTCATTTCTTTTAAGTTAGAAAAATCTTTGATTTTTCTTTATTTAAAAGTTTACATTCAAGTCAATTATATATTTTGATTTTTTTACTTAAATTGTAAGTTAAGTTAGATCAAAGATTTTCTCTATTTTTTTAATATAATTTATTTGAAACTCCATATAATCACTTTACAACTAGATATATAGAAAGTTTAAGTTCTCAATTTTCATAAATATAAGAGTTTTAAGTTTAAATTTCTTAATAGCTATTTTTAAAATAATATATACAATAAAATTTGTATATATAATAATATTTACAAATTCATCACTATAAAAAGCTTTTTTTAAAATTTCTTCAATATTATTATATGTATTTTCAAGATTATCATATATCAATTTAATAATCAATAGTTATATATATAATAATAAATATACTAATAATAAATTTGTAATTAATATTAATTAATAACTACAAATATATTAATATATTTAATACAAAAATTAATAATAATAAGAATAATAATAAAAATAATAATAATTTTAAAATTTTAAGTTTGATTCATGTTTTCTAATTTTGAATTAATAAGATAAAATTAATAAGATAAGTAAATTTTCATGAAAAATTTTAAAGGTGTGAAGTTTGAAAAATAAAAATAAAAGTTTTAAACTGATTTTGATTATGGGATTAGCTATTTTAATGCTTTTCATGTCATTTTCAACGGTAAATGCTACTACAGTAGATGTTGTAGCAAATGGAAATATAACTGATGCTTTAAATAACTTAACTGATACAACAGACAATACAATTAACCTTGCTCAAGGAGAATACAATAAATCTGGAGAAAATTATAATATCATAATCAATAAAAATGTTACAATTAAAGGTAACGGAACTGGAGCAATAATAAACGGAGATGGATATAGTCCTCTTTTTGCAATAAATTCTGGTTTAAATGTCAGTTTTATAAATGTGCATTTTTTAAATGGAAATAATGGCAATTATGCTTATGGTGGTGGAGCAATCTATAAAAATGGAACATCAACATTATATATTGAAAATTCTATTTTTGATAATAATCAGGCATATTATGGTGGAGCGATTTACTCTGAAGGAGGAGAAGTATTAATTAAGAATTCTGATTTTAATAATACTCCTGATGGTGGAGCTATTTATAGTATAAATACTATTTTAACTGTTATTAGTTCTAATTTTAAGAATAACATAGTATATTCTGGTGGAGGAGCTATTCATGCAAATGGTAGTGTGAATATTACTAATTCTACTTTCAAAAGCAATTCTGCCCAAGATAAGGGTGGAGCTATTGCTTTAGATGGTGAGGGTAATTTAACTGTTAATAATTCTAAATTTTCCGATAATTTTTTAGTTGGTACTTCTAATAGGGGTGGTGGAGCTATCTCTATTAATGGTCCATGGGGGAGCGAAGAAATAAATAATGTGATTATTGATAATTCAGAATTTTTTAACAACAATGCTGGTGCTGGTGGAGCTATTTATAACGGTTATTCCAGCAATTTGACAATTATTAGTTCTAATTTTATTAATAATTTTGCAATTAACAACTATAATCTTGGTGGAGGAGCTATTTATAATCAAGGTATTTTAGATATTAGTTATTCTAATTTTACTAATAATTATGTATCTAATTCCACTGAAGATTTCCAAAATCTTATGGGTGGAGCTATTTATAATTACGGAGAAGCTCTTTTATTAACTATTTTTAGTTCTAACTTTAACAATAACTCTGCAAATCTTGGTGGAGCTATTTATAATTCTTATGCTACATTTATTCTCAAAGATTCTAATTTTAACAATAACACCGCAATTTCTGGTGGAGCTATTTTTGCCGATAGTGGAGATTACTTAGTCAATATTACATATAATAACTTTGTAAACAACACAAATAATACGATCACAGCTCAAGATGTAACCAATCTTCAACTTAACAACAATAGAATATATGATATGGACAATAATAATGTAGCAGTTAACATTACAGAAGGAATAAATCTTGATTCTTTTATTATGGCTACTAATGAAATTCTTCCTGAAATAAACTTAGATTACAATTGGTGGGGAAATAATACTCCAGATACGAATTTTAATAATATAAATAATTATTTCGTTGTCAATATAGTTAAAAATAATTTAACTAATTATACATATACCATTCGTTTAAATGGAACCAATAATGATTCTAACTCTAAAGACAAACTCCCAAGTTTTAATGGAGATATGAATATTGATATTACTATTCTTTCCGATTGGGATTATGGTAACTTCGAAGCTAATAATACGGATGAACTAAATATTCTTCATGCAATAAGAGTTCGTTTTGTAGTAGATGATTGGAAAATAGGTTTTGATAATAGATTAAGTATTTTTGCAGGTAATGTTAGTGGTAGTAAATATGGTAATACTGTTATATTAAATGCAACTATTAGAACAATGGATGGGAATTATTCAAATATACCAGTTCTTTTCTATATTAATGGTACTCTTGTAGGTTCTAATTCAACCGATGCGTATGGTAATGCTTATTATTACTATAAATTCCCTTTCGCTGGAAACTTTAGCTATAAAGCAGTATATAATGATTCTTATTATTTCTATAATGAAAGTTCAGCTATTTATGGCGAATCTATTAAAGCAAATACTACAATAATTAGTAATAATCCTAATAATAGCAAATATAAGTCTAATGTAAATCTTACTGCTACTTTGAAAGATGAATATGGTGCTATTTTAACTGGTGAAAATGTTACTTTCTATATTAATGATAAAGAAGTGGGTTCTGCTCTTACTGGTTCTGATGGAATAGCTACTTTCGATTATATTGTTGATTTTGTAGGCAATTATAATTTTACTACTTCTTTTGCTGGTAATGGCAATTATACTGGTTCTAATAGTCTTGTTTCTGGTAGTTTTATTAAAGCTAATGGAATTATTAATGTTGATTTGGTTCCTAAAGACGTTACTGTGGATAATAATATTACAATTACTGGGAATTTAACTGATTCTAATGGAAACCTATTGAAAGGTAATCATACTCTTAAAATCATTGTTAATGATGGTAAAAAGAATAATAGCTATGATGTTATAGCTACTGATGGTTTCTGGAATTTAACTGTCAATAACACTAATATAGGAACAACAAAGATGGAAATTAGTTTAAATGATCCACATTATCTTGCAAATAATAAAAATATTGCTTACGATGTTATTAAAAAGGTTCCAACTAAACTTAAAACTATTTTAACTGTTTCAGCACCAAAAATAACTGCTGGTAAAAAAACCAATATTGTTATCACATTAAAAGATGAAAATGGCAAAGCAGTTAGTGGTAAAAAGATTTCTATTACATCTAAATTCCTTAAAAAACCATTTACTGCTACTACAAATCATAACGGTCAAATTACTATTCGTATGACCCTTCCAAACGCTGGAAAATATACAGGGCTTGCTGAATTTGCTGGAGATAATAAGTATCTTAACTCTCAAAATACCATAATTCAATATGCCACAGGAATTGCAGATTTAACTATGAGTAAAATTACAAAAGTTAAGTCACGTAATAAACAACTAGCTATTTATAAAGTTACAATTAAAAATATTGGTAAAAAAGATTCTCCTAAGACTCAAATCTGGTTACAACATTGGAAATACAATGGTTGGAAAACTAAAATAGTAAAAGTCAATATCCCACCTATTGGTGCAGGTAAATCACTTACTTCAACTATTACTTTCTTACCTGATGGACGTAACCATAGAAATTGTCAATATCAATGGTTTTATATAAATCCACTTAAAACCTTTAAAGAAAGTTCATATAAGGACAATTTAAAATATGTTAGACCTTAAAAAGGTTTAACTATTTATTTTATTTTAATTTAATATTTCTTTGGCTTGATTTGAATAGCTTGAAACTAAATATCCTCTATTTTCTATAAAATAAAGGTCTTTAAAGTTAGATTTAATAAATTTGTTTATTTTTTATTTTGACTCATCTATTTTTTCTTGAATTGTTTTAATTGATTTTTATTTATTGTTATTTTAAACTCCCATATAATCACTTTCACAACTACATGGATGAGAGTGTTTAAATTTTCCATTTTCAAAAATATAGGAGTTTTTAAATTTAAATTTTTTAATAGCTATTTCTAAAATAATATATCCAATAAAACTTGTATCTACAACAATATTTACAAATTCATCATTTTCAAAAGCTTTTTTTAAAATTTTTTCAATTTCGCTGTAAGTATTTTCAAGATCATCTAAACTAATTGGAAAATCAATAATATCAATAATATCAATAATATCAATACTATTTCTACTTTGTTTATTCTTACTTTGCTCATTTATACATTGTTTATTTGTTTCATTAGTATTTTTATTTTGAATATTCCATTCATATCCTTTATTATCTTCATCAATAAAATAAATTTGATTAATATCGTTGATAGATTTATTATATCCAATATCCTTATTATTAATATTTTGGATATTAATACGATTAAGATCATTTACATTGAAATCTTTATTTTTAACATTAGTTAATAAAATTGACATTTAAATCACATTATTTATTTTTTTATTGTTTATATCAAATATAATCAACATAAAATAATTAAAATAGATAAAAAATATAAAATAAAATAAAAAATAAGTAAAATAGATAAAAATAATAATAAAATAAGATAAAAAATAATAAAAATAATAAAATTCCTAAGAAAAATAATTATTTTTTCTTTAAATTTAATAAAACAATTTCACTATGAGTTCCAAGTCGCATAGGTGGAGATAATGTTCCAACACCATCACTTACAGACAAATAGCTATTTTTATCCCTAAATAAACCTCTTAAATATGGAAATTGAGATTTTACAAAAAAGTTCATTGGATAAAATTGTCCACCATGAGTATGACCAGATAACTGAATATCAAATCCAATTGATTTAAAAAAGTCCCAGTTACTTGGAATATGATAGATTAATAAATTTGCTTGATTTTTATCAATATTTCTAGCTATTTTCTCAATTTCACTCATATCATTAGATGATCCTAATGAAAAAGATAGACCATATATATTTAACCCTTTAAAAACTGTATTTTCATTGTTTAAACAGTAAATTCCTGCTTTTGATGTGGCTATATCAAGGGCATCTATTCCCATATAATAATCATGATTACCATAAGTGAAAAATATAGGTTTATTTAGTTCTTTTAATGGAATAAACATATCCTCATCAATTGGACAAGATCCATCAGCTAAATCTCCAGATATTATAACTAAATCACATGCAATTGAATTTATTTTCTTAGTTAAATTAGTTAACAACTTTTTATTTCTTATAGAACCAATATGTAAATCAGAAATATGGATTAGAGATAATTCTTCGGTTAAATTTTTAATATATAGATTATGTTCTTTAACAATTAAATGATGGGCATTATAATATGCATAAATAGCTAAAATAGGAATAATAACACAATAAATAAAAAGATAAAGAGTATATAAAATATTATTTGGAATATTAATAGAGAAATTAATAAAGAAATTAAGAAGATAATTAAAGAAATTAAGAAGATAATTAAAGAAAATATAGATAAACAATGTAAAAATTCCGTAAACTAAAAATAGCCATTTTAGAGTTTCAGATATAGTTAATAAAAATCTTGTAAAAGAAGTAGTTTTAAAATGTTCCATTGTAAAAGAAAATAAGGAAATAATAAAAAGTGCTGTTACAATTGTTAAAACAATTAAAGGGTTGAAAACACCAAATAGATTTGTTATTGCATATAAAACTAAATAATAATAAGCAGATGCCATGGTCGAAAAAATAGGACCCATCATTATATATCTTGCTTTAATAAAATCCATTTTATCAAGTTAAATAGCTAAAATAACGAAATTAAACAATAGAACTCTCATTTAAAAGATTTATATAAATATAATCATAAATATGAGACTTTTTAATATGAGCTATTTGAGATAACAACTTATCTTCAATTAAAACATTCTCTATCATCTCATGATATGTATCATAATCTAATTTAACTCTCAAACCATCAATTTGACTTGCAACTGGTGTTGGAGATATAACTTCCTTAACAATAGGCACTTGCCTTTCAATCTCATTTTTAACTAAAATTGAAGGAACAATAGGGGGATCATTAGCCAATTCTCGCCGTTTTTTATCTAAAACTTCTTCAACGACACGAACTAATTCACGAAGTGCTCTAATATTTTCTCCACGTTTTAATCGTCGTGGAATTCGCCCTAAACCACTCACATAGTAATCAGCACCAGGTAAATCCTCAAGATCTATTTCTGGAGCACCTGTGACAATTACAGGAATATCAATATCATCAAATAAAAAAGATTTATCAATTATACATTGTTTAAAGCTTCCAAGAGCGAAAATAGCTATGTCGTGTTCTTCTATAAGATTCCTTTCATCTTGAGTAATTCCAGCAGTCCCCTTACCATGACCACGAGCCAAACCAATCATATTATCCTTAGCACCAAAACGGCGAAGATATTCAGAAATATCACAAGCAGAATGAGGCAAATGGTGTCGTGCAAGGGTAGGAGACACAATAGCTATTTCACTTCCAGCCATAGGAGCTATTGTAATCTTTCCAAGCAATTCCTTAGCTTTTTCTTTAACTTTATCAACATCATCAATAGGAACAGCCATGTTTATGACTAAATCCATCTGTATTGTATTTTCTTGAATTATAAATCCACCTAAATCCTCAATAAGCTCTTTAATCTCTTCACTCTTATGAATTCCACCAGAATATGTTAAAGTTTCATACATACAATCTTTCCATTTATTTTTATTGGCAAAACTTAATTATATTAAATTTAATTTATTTACTATTAAATTTAATTTATTTACTATTTAATTTAATTTAGTTAATTAATTTAATTTTAACTATTTAAGTTTAGTTAAACTATTAATTTAGTAAAGTAATTGATAATATATTTATTAAATTAATTATATAAATTTATAGTCTTTTTAGCAATATAAAAAAAAAATTATAAAAAAATATTTATATTTTAAAAATAAAACTATATTCAATTGAAATAGATAAAATATATAAAATAGATAAAAAATACTTATGCTTTTTAATATAAAAATTAATATAAAAAACTATAAAAGGAATAAATATGAAAAAAATAGGATTAAACATCGATAACTTTGAAGATATGATAACTGGAGATTTTATCTATGTTGATAAGACCAAACACATTTACAACATGATTAATGAAGGAAATAAATACTTTTTATCAAGACCACGACGATTTGGGAAAACATTACTTATTAGCACACTTAAAGAATTATTTAATGGAAATAAAAAACTATTTAAAGGATTATATATTGAAAATAAATGGGATTGGAGGGAGAACTATCCTGTACTTACTATTGATATTAGTGAAAGAAGTTCAAATAGTGCAGAAGAACTTAAAAAATCATTAGATAATTTAATAAATGAAATTGCAGAAGATTATTCTATTGAACTTTTTGATGACGATATAAAAGCAAAATTTGGGCAATTAATACGCAAAATACATAAGAAAACTGGAAAAAAAGTTGTAATATTAATTGATGAATATGATAATCCAATAATTGAAAATTTAAAGAATATAAAAATTGCAGAAGAAAATAGGGATGTTTTACGGGACTTTTATCAAGCACTAAAATCAGGAAAAGACCATGTAAGATTTATATTTTTAACTGGGGTTTCAAAATTCTCAAAAACTACTATATTTGGTTGTGTAAAGTTGTTGGCTCTTTTGTAAAAATAAATATGTAGGATTTGATGGAAGATAAATGTAAAAAAGTGATGTTTTTAAATAGTTTTAACAGTGTAAAATCCAACAAATCCC
>JAISIT010000300.1 GCA_031261915.1 Candidatus Methanoflexus mossambicus | reverse complement strand
AATTTATATTATTTGAATTTATATTATTTGAATTTATATTATTTGAATTTATATTATTTGAATTTATATTATTTGAATTTATATTATTTGAATTTATATTATTTGAATTTATATTATTATTTACATTAATATTGAGATTATTATTGTCTTCAATAACATTATTAATGTCATTTTTATTGGTAGTAATATTATTGTTTATGTTATTATTCTCTTTATTGTATTTTTTTATTTCCAATTGTCTTAAATCATTTAACCAGCTATTAATCAGTTCATAATCAGCTATTTCTTCTTCAACAATGATTTTATAGGGAATATGTCTATTAAAACCATAGTATTGTTGAATAAAAGCAGAAATAATCGTTGATTTTTGCTGATTTTCAATTCCAGACATTAAAAAATCGTCTTTTGATATAATTTTACCATGTCTAATTGAGATAACAACAACAATAGCTGATTCATTATCATTAGAAATAGCTATTACATCGTAATCAATGTCATTTATAAAATCAACATATTGTTTTTGTAATGCAGATTTAATTGCTATTATCTGGTCTCTTAAAATTCTTGCTTTTTCGTATTCTAAATTTAAAGACGATTTTTCCATTTCTTTTTCAAGTTTTTCAAGAATTTCATTGTATTCTCCATTAAAAAACATATCAATTTTCTTAATGGCTTTTCTGTATTCTTTTTTACTAATTTTATTATCACAAGGACCATAACAAATATCTATTTGGTTATTTAAACATGGTCCATCCATATTTTTACAATTTCGAATTTTAAATGTTTTTTTTAAAAAATCAACTGTTTCTCGTAATGCTCCAACATCGGTAAATGGACCAAAATAGCTACCATTTTTTGTTATATTTCTTGTAACAAATATTCTTGGATAATCTTCATTAGTTATTTTAACATAAGGGTATTGTTTATCATCTTTTAGACGAATATTATATTTTGGATTGTGTTTTTTGATTAAATTAGCTTCAAGAATTAATGCTTCTTTTTCTGATGTTGTTATAATGTATTCTAAGCTATTAAAATGTTTCATTAAGACCTGGGTTTTCACACTGTCATGTTTATCTTTAAAGTATGATTTTACACGTTTTTTTAAAGATTTTGACTTTCCAATATAAATTATATTGTCATCTTTATCTTTCATTATGTATATTCCAGGATTTAAAGGTAATTCATCTGGAGATTTAACTTTTGTCGACATTTTGTTGATTTTTATAGTTTTTATAGTTCTTATATTTCTTATGGTTTTTATATTTCTTATAGTTTTTATATTTATTCTATTTCATATTAATTTTTTATAATGCTTAGTTATATATATTTTATTTTTAAAATATTTATAATTTATTTATTACATGCACTTTTATTTGTTTTTAAATATTTTAAATATTTTTGATATTCTTCGTAGGTATTTAAGTTTAAAAGTTCAATAGCTTCGTTTTCTTTAATTCCATAAAATTTAATTCCATCATTAAACATTTTTATCAATATTGGATTTAAATTATCGTTTTCATTTTCTAAATATGGTTTTATAGTATTTTTAGAACATATAAATGGCATTCCAAGACCTAATGGACTATTTAACTCTCCCCATTTTTTTCGCCTTAAAATAGCTATTTTTCCATTATTTTTATTGCTATCTTTAGAATAGCTATTGTTCTCTTTAAAAAATTCATTTATTAAATTATTATATGTTTTTGTGCTTACTGTAGGTTGATCTCCTGGAAGACATAAAATAGTTTCATTTTTGGTGTTGTTTATTCCATTTAAAAGAGATGAAGATAAACCAACATTAATTTCTTTATTTTTAATAATTTTGATAGGTTTAGTATAATTTAATTTATCCAGATGTTTTTTAATTTTTTCCCCATAATGACCTAAAACAAGAATAATTTCACTTATATTAGAATTTAAAACATTATTTATTGTTTTTTCGATTACTGTTTCATTATTTAATGGCAATAATAGCTTATTTTCTATTGTAAGTCCTTTATTTTTCAAATCTTTAATCATTCTTGAACTTCTACCAGCAGCAGTAATTATTGCAGAAATTGAACTTTTATTATCGATTTTGTTCTTTTTATTTGGGTTTTTTAAGCCCATATCTTTTTTTAATTCCATAGTAATATATTTTTTTTGAAATTATATTAATCTTTTGATTATCTCTATTATTTCTATTATTTCTATTATCTCCATTATCTATATTAGATATATTATCTCCATTATCTTCATTATCTTTATTTTAAATATATCTATTTTTAATATCTCTATTTTTAATATCTTTATTTTTAAAAATAATATATTAAATATAATTAATAATTTAAATAATAATTTAAATAATTTTATTAATTGATTTAATAAAGTCAATAAAATTAAAAATAAAATATCCTTTAAAAGTTTTTTTCAAAATAGTAGAACTAATAAAAGAATAAAAGAATAAAAGAATGAAAGAATAAAAGAATAAAAGAATAAGTAAACCTATTTTCTTAATTTAAAATTAATAAAAAAATAATAAGAAATAATTACTTAGGATATGAAAGTAAAATAATAGTTAAATCATCATAACATTTCCATTTCATCTAAGGTATAGAAAAATTTAGCAGATTTTGGTTTGATTTCAATACCAGATTCATTAATAGCTACAGTTTGATTTAATCCACTACCAACTACAATTCCAAAAGCATATTTATCGATAATGGAATTAAATATATTTTCTTGAGGTTTTCCAATTTTTACTATTGGTATTCCTAAAAATCCAATATTTTTAAGTAACTCTTTAGTTTTATCTCTTGCAATATATGGAATTTCTTTTACTGATGCTAAAACTTTTCGATCACCTTTTTTTCCATATACATCTGTCATCTTATGACCTATGAAAATTTCATGAGGGTCAATTGAAGAGCCAATATATGAAATCATTTCAGTGAATATTGGATTTTTCCTCATTTCAAGCACTCCTCCGTATTTAGATAAACACATAATTTTATGTTTATTTAAAATCCCATCAATATTTACAGATGATAATGTTAGTATTCCTTTATTAAATTCTTTATCCATATCATATTTATTATTTATTACTTTATAATATTTTGAAGTATAATCTGGCACATTTTTACATGATTTAGCCAGGATTTCTAGTGCATCATCAAGATCTTCTTCTTTTACATAAGAAACATTTGTAGCTAATTTACCACTAAAATCATCCATATTGAAATCTATTTGTTGCATAGCATTTATTGCAGTATATATAATTGGTTGGACTTTATGGCTTTTTTCAAATGTATTTTTTGTTATAACATACTTTTTCATATCAAAAAGTGGTTTTAATGAATCAAATCTGGTCATGAAAGTATTATAGATCCCAATATCTTTATTTAACTCTAAAAGTGAACAAAGTGGTGTTACTCCACTAATTATTGCTAATCCAAACATTTTTTCTGGAACAGGAACCCCAAAAATACTTTCACCAGGATTTCCTATTTTTAAGACCCCACCAATCCCTATTTTAGCTAAATCTCGAAGTAATATTTTTACTTTTTCCCTTGATGTTGCTGGAATTAATCTAAAGTTTGCTGGAACTATTCCTTCCCCATCATTTAAAACCCCTAAAACATTGGTCATATCCTTGTATATTAAACTTCTGACAGGACTAAAAGATATTTCTTTTATACTGATTAAAGCTTCAACTTGAAGTGGAGTGTAATCCTCTACTTTTACAAGCCCTCCATAAGTTGGAATTGTATAAATACCCTCATTTAATAAAATACCCTCTATTGTAGCAGCACTAATAGTTTCTATTTCTTTATATTCCTCTTCATCATCAGATTCACTTTTTATTGTTTCAATATTACCCATATTACTAAAACACAATTGATTTTCAAAAGATGTTTTAAGAATTTCCATTGATTCATCATCAGTAGGAAAAGTAGATTTTTGTGTTATTACATTCCCTTTCAATGTTCTATAATCAAAATCAGTTCTAAACATACCCTCATGAAGTTTAGAATTAATAAAATTCATTTGATCAGAAACCAAAGATTTTTTTAATTCTGTTCTTCCTAAATCAGTGATTATTCTTCCAGAATATCCCATTCTTTCTGTAAATCCTTTAGAATCTAAAATTTTTAAATGATATCTTACAACTCTTTCTCCCATGTTGTATCCTTTCTTTTGTAGTTGATCAGATAATAATTTTGCACCTACTGGTTTATCACTATTACTTAATATTCTCAATATTTCTACTAATTTATCCTCGGAATCTCGCATATTTTATTATCTCCATTTTGCATATTATTTTCAAAATTTATACTAAAATTTTCAAAGTTTTTTTTAATTTTAAGAATGAGGTATCCTATTACCGTATTAATCAAATCATGAATTATAAAATATATTAAAATATTAGTTTTAATATACATACATATAAACAATACAATATATAAATGTTTCGTTTCGATTATATTTTAATTATATTTTTGATTATATTTTTGATTATATTTTAATTATATTTTTAAAAAAAAAGTTTTTAATTGATAGATTATTTTTAATTATATTAAACTTATTAAAATAAATAATAAAATTATTTAAACTATTATTTAAATTATTAAAAATATAATAATTATTATTCTTAAAAATAAAGAAAAAATCAAAGATTTTTCTAACTTAACTTCATTAAATAAAGATATTATAAATCCAAATAGTTAAAATGAAATAGTTTAATAAAGTAGTTTAATAAAATAGTTTAATAAAATAGAATACATAAAAAGTAATATAAAAATCCAAATAGTTATATAATATTATATTTATAAATATTATTAAAAAATAATTTTGATTTAAAGTATATTTTAAATTATATTTTAAATTATATTTAAATTAGAACTAACAGACATATTTTATATTAATATTAAATACAAGACAAGAGGAGATATTATGAAAAATGAGATATATGGAAATTTGATATTAGAAACAGAATATTGGAAGTTATTTTTAGCTCCAAGCCAAAGGTATCTTGGAACAAGTGTTTTAAGTTTAAAACGAGAATGTCCATCACTTAAAGATTTAAATAATGATGAATGGGAAGAATTTATCAAATTTGTTAAAACAATTGAAACTCTTTACAATAAACTCTTTAAACCTGATTTATTTAATTGGGGATGTTTAAAAAATAAATCATTTAGAGATAAAAACCCCAAACCAGAGATCCATTGGCATATACATCCTAGATACGGTAAGTCATTTGAATTTATGGGTGTAAAATTTGAAGATAAAGAATTTGGTTATCCTCCATCAGGAAAAGAAGTTAAAATTGATGAAAATGTTCAAATAGCTATTGTTAATTTAATTAAAGAAAATTTGGTTTTTTAACTTGAAAAATAATAAAAATAACATTTCTAATAACATTTTTAATAATAATTCCAATAATAATTCCAATAATAATATTAATCATAATAATATTTTGTATTAAGATAATATGAATGAAATTAAAGTAAAAAGAGATATAAGTTATGGTAATGATACGAAAAATAAATTAGATATTTATTTTCCACGTAATGAAAATGTAAATGATGCTGCGATTATTGATATTCATGGTGGTGGATGGTGGCAAGGAGATAAAGCAAAAGAAGAATTAATGGCTCGTCGTTTTGTTGATGACGGATATCTCGTCTTTGTGCCAAATTATCGATTGGCAGATGGAAATTTAAAGCAGAATTTATATCCTACTCCTGTAGAAGACATTGAAAGAGTTGTTGATTTTGCATTAGATTCAAATTATAATTTTAATCAAAAAAAACTTGGAGTATTTGGTTCCTCTTCTGGAGGAAACCTGGCTGTTGAAATGGCAACTCGTCGAGGTCTACCTACTGTTTCTTGGTCAGGACTACTTGATTTTGAAGGATTTTTTAAAGCACATCCAAATATTAAATCTAAAAAAAGGGTAGCTATTGGAAAAAATCAATTATCCTCTGAAATAGACCAAGATGGTGCAGATGATGCTTACTACGCATGGTGTATTGAAAACTATCTTGGATTTGATATTAACAGAAAAGATCTTCATGAAGCAACTGTTTTAAATAGATTTAATGAAAATACTGGATCATTGTTTTTGATAAATTCAAATAACGAATTTGTTCCTGAAAACGAAATTGAAGTGGCTGAAGCTATTATGATAGCTAATAATCGTCCAGTTAAAAAATTAGTTGTTGAAGGTTCACGACACGGCGAAGCATATACTGATGTTGCTTGGGAACCAACTAAAATGTGGTTTGCAAAAACATTAGAAATTTAATAATGCTAAAATGAAATTTATTATGTCCATATATTAAATAAATTTTCAATTATTTATATATTTTCAATTATTTATATATTTTCATTTTTAAATAGTTTAATTTTTAACTATATACTCTTTTAAATAGTTTAATTTTAATATATAATACTTTAAATAATGGATTAAATATATATTTATAATAATTAAATAATGTTTTAAATAATTTTTTAAATAATTTTAAATGAAATAAATATTTTATATGTTATATATTTTATTATGTATTGCATATTTTAAATAATAAATAAAATAAAATTTAGAAATTAAAATAAAATAAAATAAAATTTTAAAGTGATAAGAAGTGATAAAATGACATCTATTAATCCACCACGTGACGGGAAAAATGACTGGTTATTAACACCAGAGAACTCTGTAATGGTTTTTATTGACTATCAAAATGTCCAGTTAGAAACTATGCGTTCAAGTTCTAATTGGGAAATAATGCAAAATGTCGTTTCTATGGCACATTTAGGTAAAGCATTTAATATTCCAATTATTTTATCCACTGTTAATGTTTCAAATGGTCAAAATGGGGATACTTTTCCTGAACTTAAAGAAGCTCTATCTGGAGTTAAATCTTATGACCGCACATCCATAAATGCTTGGGAAGATGCTGATTTTAAAGCAGCTATTGAAGCAACAGGACGTAAAAAACTTATCATGATGGCATTGTGGACAGAAGCTTGCCTTACTTTTCCAAGTATTGATGCTATAAGAGAAGGATATGAAATTTATGCTGTTAGCGATGCTGTTGGAGGAACAAGTAAGAATAATCATGACATGGGCTTAAGACGTATCGAACAAGCTGGTGGAATCATGACATCCACATCTCAAGTTGCCACAGAATTACAAAGAGATTGGAATCGTCGTGAAACAGTTCCAGATTTCGCTAAAATATTAGTTGGAACTGGTGCATTTGTCAAAATAGGATCACCAGAACCGAAAACAGATTAAAAATAAGAAATATCTCAATTTAATAAAAAATAGAAAGATTATAACAGTTTTAAGTTTAAAATTCTATTTTTTTAATTTTTTTAATTTTTTACTATAACTATTTTTATCTAATTTTTAAGATTATTCAATCAATATCTCTTAAATTTATTAATTCTTTTAGCTGTGTGTTATTCATTTCAGTTAAAAAGCTTTCACCACTTCCTACGGTTACTTCTGCAAGTTCTTCTTTAGATTTTAACATGTCATTTATTTTTTCTTCAAATGTTCCTTTTGTTATTAATCTATAGACCATTACATTTTCTTTTTGTCCTATTCTATATGCTCTATCTGTTGCTTGATTTTCTACTGCTGGATTCCACCATAAATCATAATGGATAACATTTTTTGCGGCAGTTAGATTTAATCCAGTTCCTCCAGCTTTTAATGTTATTATTAAAATCTTCTTTTGAGGATTATTTTGGAATTCTTCAACTATTTTATCTCTCTTTTTCATAGTCACTTTTCCATTAATAAACATTATTGGTTGATTTAATCTTTCTTCTAATAGATCTTTTATGATATTGCCCATTTCAAAGTATTGTGTGAATATTAATGTTTTCTCATCATTTTCAAGTATATTCTCCATTATATTTATAAGTAATTCCATTTTTCCTGATTCTTCTATTTTTTTCTTTTTTCTTTTTTTAAATTGACTTGGATGATTACATATTTGTTTTAATCCATTGATTAATTTAAAGATTAATCCTTTTCTATCAATTCCATCACTTTTTTCAACTTTATCAACCATTAAATTAACCATTTCTTGATATAATGCTGTTTGAGGAGGGGTAAGTGAACAATAAATATCATTTACTATTTTATCAGGTAAATCATTTATTATTGTTTTATCACTCTTAAGTCGTCTTAAAATAAATGGTTTGGTTATTTTTTTAAATATTGTAAGTGCTTGTGAATCTCTTTCTTTTTCTATTGGAATTATAAAATTTTTTGTAAATTTCTTAATTGTGCTTAAATATCCTTTATTTGTAAAGTCAAAAATACTCCAATACTCGGATAAACGGTTTTCAACTGGTGTTCCACTCATAGCTATTTTATGTTCACTTTTTATAGATTTAATGGCTTTTGTTTGTTTAGCTATTGGATTTTTAATATTTTGTGCCTCATCTACAACCACTGCAAACCATTTTTCTTTTTTAAATTTCTTTTCATCTTGCCTTACAAGTCCATAGGAGGTAATAACAATATCTATTTCTATGTCTTTTGGAATAGCTCTATTTTGTCCATGATAGATAAATGAGTTAAGTGTTGGTGTAAATTTTTCTATTTCTCTTTGCCAATTGAAAAGTAAGCTTGTTGGGGCAACCACTAATATTTTTTTATCTTTTAATTCATTTATATTTTTAAAATAAAGTATTGTAGCTATTATTTGTAGGGTTTTACCAAGTCCCATGTCATCTGCCAATATACTTCCAAAATTAGCATTTATATTTTGAATAAGCCATTTAATTCCTGTTATTTGGTATGGACGAAGGTCTGCATTTAGATTTTTAGGAATTTCAATGTCGCAATTATCAGAATATTCTTTTTCAAATAGCTCTGTAATATTTTTATCAATATTAACATGTGCTTCATTTAATTCTTCACTTAAAATAGCTTGCATCAATTCACTTTGATTTAATGTTTCTGGCAATTTATCTAATTTTTTAAGTAATGATTTTATTTCATTCTCATTTAAAATAACATAATTATTAGCTATTTTAACAAGTTCTTTTGATTTTTTAAGTAATTTTTTAAATTCCACAATACTAAGTTCTTTATCTCCAATAGCTATTGTCCAATCAAATTTAATAAGAGATTCCAGTGAAAGGTAAGCTTTTTGCTCTTTTATCCTTTCTTCATCAGATTTAAGATTTAAAGATAGTTGTGGTTTAAATACTTTCTCTAAACTCTTTGGAAGTATCATAGATATGCCCATTATCTCAAGTAATGGTATTATATTAATAAAAACTTCTGAAAATTCATCAAAAGTTAGATTAATGGTTGAATTACTATCTATTGCCTTGCCAAGTTGAGGTAAATGTTCTTGGATTAAATATATATCAGATAGAATGCTTAATTTTTCACTGGTAAGTTTATAATTCTTTTTATCACCTATCATTTCATAAACATTTCGTGGTGCTTCATCATCAATAGCTACTTTCAAATCAATAGAAAATGAATCATCTACCTCCTCATCAACACTTAAATAAAGTGTATAATCTCTTGTTTTAAAATGTAGATTTGAAAGCCATTGATCTATTAAATCTAAATCTGCTTTAGATTTAAATTCACTATAGCTCATGGTTAAATCATAGAAAAAAAGATTAAATATTTTATTTTCTTTTTCTCTTCTCATCTGTTGAGATAGATCATAATTTAACTTAGCCATCATTCCAGATTCAAATAGCCCAATAATTGTTTTTATTTGTTCTTTAGGTTCTATTGAATTTATAGAATCTTTTGAACTATTTTTGTATTGAATTAAATCTTTTGGAATTATTTTAGCTATTTTTTCTATTATATCTTCAATAGTTTTATCAAATAATCCTGGAACCCATCTTATTTTTAATTTTTTATTTTCTAATTCTATAATTTCAGGTATAAGTGCAGATTTTTCCATTAAATTATATGTAAACTCTGCAAGAAATTGTAAAAATTGAATATTTGGATTAAATTTATGTAATGTGCTTTGAGGAATTTCTAAAAGGAAACCAACAAGGGAATGTTTTAAATTACCATGAAAATCCTTGTAAAATATATTTTCGCCAAAATCAGGAGACTTTGGATTGTTAGATGTATTTATATTAATATTGTAGTCTTCATCAATGATTATTTTAAGTGTTTCAAGGGTATAAGGATTTTTCCATTTTTTAGAAAATATCTCAATTATCGCTTCTTCTTCGCTTTTTTCACTGAATTTTATTTTATTTTCTTTATATTTACTCCATGAACTATAATCTTGTCCTTTTATTTCACAAAAGTCTTCTTGTCCATTAAAAACAAAAGGTTTTCTAAATTTTCTTTTCCATAAATCAAGCATTTTTTCAAATATTTTTTTAAAATCTTTTTCATAAAATAAGGGATTAGCTTTAAGTAAAGTTAAAATATATTTATTTAAATCTTCTATTTGATTAAAACTAATCGTATTCAATTCAGCTATTTTTACTTCCAATGTTTCGATTATAGAATCATATTCTTCTTTATTTTCCGCATTATTATCATTTTTAACAGTTTTAGGTTTTTTAGTCCGACTCTGATTATTTCTTTTAGTCTTTTTACTCTTTTTAGTCTTTTTACTTTTTTTAGTTTTTTTAACAAAACCATCTGTTTCTTCATTGTTTTCATCATGATAAAATAAACTATTAATTTTCTTTATATGCCTTGCACCTTGTTTATTGGTTTCATCAATCCCAAAGGTTGAGAGTAAATCCATACCATGGATTTTAAATGATAAAAATGGATCTTTATCTATTTCAACAGAAACCATATATATTAATGCTGCAATATGTTTACATGGCATTGCATAATCTGGACAATCACAATCAGCACCTATTTCTCTCCAAGTATTCGGAAATAAATCTATGTCTAATCTTAATAATTCATCATATAATTCTTTTGGTAATTTTTTATTTATTAATCCAGATAAAATAGTTGGGGAATTATTTATAATCTCTTTAATCATATCTTTTTCAGATTTATTAAATGATTTAAGCATTATTTTGACATTATAATAATCTGCAAATCTACCTTTAACTTTAGCAGATATTATGTTGCCATTTATATTAATATCATAAACTTTTCCAGTATTTGCATAAGTTCTACCTCGAGGAAGCCGATTACTATGGTCTATTCCATTAAATGCCTCAAGCCATTTTTTACCCCACCAAGTTTTTCCATATTGATTTGCCATTATTGCCCAATGAAATTAGTTATATTATTTGTGTAAAGATTTTGGCTCTTTAAATTACTCAAATAAAATATATGATTGATTAAAATACTATAAAATCCATTTTAACTATTTAAATACTATAACTTTTTAAAAAAAACCAAATAATATAATAAAATATAAAATAAATAAAACTTCGTTTTCTAACTTAAAAAATAAACTTTTAAATAAAATATTTTTAGAAATAGAAAAAAATTAAAGATTAGATATAAATATTAATTTATTTAAAAAAAAAACTACTAATTTTATCTAAGAACCAACAAATTTACAAACCATTTTTATTAAGTTGTATAGTTGAATAGTATATTAAATATTTTATTGAATATTTTATTAAATATTTTATTAAATATTTTATTAAATATTATTAATATTCATTAATTAATTAATTAATTAATTAATTAAATTAATTAATTAAAAATCCTCATCATCCCATTCATCATCCATTTCACCATATTGAGATAAATTACCTTCAGAATCTATAACTACTGGTTGTTTATAACTATCATCATTTTCAATTTTTTCTACACTAATTGTGAAAAACCAGTCATCACCAAAATCAAACCAAAATTGGAATAATTGCCCTTTTTTTAAATTTAATTTATCCAAAGTAGTTTTTACAGACTCATCCTTAGGATTTTCTTCTCGTGGAATTAAACTATATGTATTAACTCCACCGTAATAATTATTGTCCATATTAAAAAGATACATGTGATCATTATCAAAATCAATTGATTCTAAAATGAATTCTGCAAGTTTTTTTAATGTAGACTTACCATTTATTCTTATTACTCTAAAAACAGTATTATCCATGTCTGGAATGACTATCAATTGATATACCTTAGAATCTTTACTTTTAACCATGTTTTAATCTCCAATATCAATTTAAAAAGATCAACATCATATTTGAATTATATCTCATTATTACTCAAATTATTCAATTAAAATAAAATAGAAATATAAAATAAAATAGAAATATAAAAATTAATTAAAATATAAAATTAATTAATCTAAACTTATCAATATCTTTATACTTGACTGTTTCCTCCCCAATTGTTGGTGGAGAATATAAAACCATTTCATCTTCTTTCATTTCAATTTTTTGAATATTATAATAATCATATCCACCATTTATTTGCACATCAACGGTATATTCATAAGTTTTGACATAATCATCATTTTCTCGTTTAAAAAGATCTTTTTTTTCTATAATTTCTCTTATTTCATTTACATTCATGATAAAACCTCTAATTTAATAGATTAATATTATTAGTTAATTTTAACAATAAATAATTAACGCATATAAATAATTAACTCATATAAATAATTAAAAATAAAATTAAACTCAATATTTTCCACATTTTAATATGGAAATTTTTATAAAAATTAAATGAATCCATTAAAAAATTGAAAAAAAAAAACAAAATAATACTAATTAATAAAGTAAACAGCCAAATAAATGAAATCCATAACCAAACCACAATTTTATGGCACTGTCAATTTTCACTGGTTCAAATTAAATAAAAATATATTAATAACTCTTAAAATCTAATGTATTTAATTTATCCTTGAACTTAAATATTACTTTAAGTAAGTTGATTTTGACAGTGCCAAAAAAAAGTATTAACTAAACATGATAAAAATTTAATCAAAGATCCTTATAATTCCTTTAACTTTATCAAAATCACTATCAAACGAAGCTATTTCAACTATTTTAAGTTTTCGCATAATTTCTATAGATAAACAATCCACATAGGATAAAGTACCATCATATTTAAGTAATGTATGTATAGTATTATCATAAATCGGTCTACTTTCTTCAAAAAGTATATAATTATCTTTTATATTATAATAAACTTCTTTAGCAATTTTACCTCCAAGTAAATTACCAATATTTGTAATTGACTCAGAAATAATTAAATTTGAAACAACTTTATCTTTATTCGCTATTTTTCTAGCAACTTTTAAACTGTCTTTATGCCATTGATCATTTTTATTGGCAATTGCAGTGATAAAACTAGAATCAACAAATATCATGGTTTAAATCCTTGTGCTATTCTTTTTTTAAGTTTAACAGCATCGGTTTTTTCTTCACTTTCTCCAATACCAATAATATCTTCAAAATTGGATCTTTTCCTAAATTCTATGTTGATACTCCCAGTTTCATCAAAAAACCATTCCACAATATCATCAACTTCAAGATTGAGTTTTTTTCTGATTTCAGAGGGAATAACAGTCTGAAATCCTTTGTATATTTTTGTTGAAAAAGACATTAAATCACCTATAACAAATATTGTTTAATCACGTATTTAAATGTTTCTAATAAATCCAAATATTCCCAATGACTTTAAATTTTACTAATAATTTTAAAGTTAACTAATAAAATTAAAATTAATAATATAAAATAAAATAAATTATAAATTTAAATAATAAAATAAAAAATAATAAAAAATAATAAAAAATAATAAAAAAAATAGCTATTTCTTCATTCCTTTGACAATGATAAGCTGATCTCTTATTTTTGCTGCTTCTTCGAAGTTTAATTCTTGAGCTGCTCTTTTCATATCTTCTTCAAGGTCACGGGTAAGGATTTCAAGCTCATCTTTATTCATATATTTAATATCAAAAGCACTATCTTGTTTATTTTTATCTTTTTTGCTTGTATATGTATCTTTTTCTGATTTAGGTTTCAAATGTCTTTGAGTAGTTTTAGGATTTATATTATGCTCTTTATTGTAATCCATTTGGATTTTTCGTCGTTTATTAGTTATATCAACTGCATTTCTCACTGAATCAGTCATATTATCAACATACATTAAAACTTGACCATCAACATTTCTTGCAGCTCTACCAATAGTCTGAATAAGAGAAGTTTCACTACGTAAGAATCCTTCTTTATCTGCATCTAAAATAGCTACCAATGAAACTTCTGGTAAATCTAAACCTTCTCTAAGTAAATTTACTCCAACAAGACAATCAAAGTCTCCACGGCGTAAATCATCAATGATTTCAATCCTCTCTAATGTATCTATTTCACTGTGAAGATAACGAACTTTAACACCTATTTTTGTGTAGTATTCAGTTAAATCTTCAGCCATTTTTTTTGTGAGAGTTGTAACCAAAGTTCTTGTTTTATCCACTTGATTTTTACCATCCACTCTTTTTCTAATTTCACCGAGTAAATCATCAACTTGACCTGTAACTGGGCGAATAATTATTTTAGGGTCAACTAAACCTGTAGGCCTAATAATCTGCTCAACAACATTAGAACTTCTGCTTAACTCATACTGTCCTGGAGTAGCTGAAACATATAAAACTTGATTAACTGATTTTTCAAATTCATTAAACATGAAAGGTCTATTTTCCTTTGCAGAAGGTAATCTAAATCCATGTTCAACTAAGGTTTCTTTACGAGCTCGATCTCCATTAAACATTCCTCTAATTTGTGGAACAGTCACATGTGATTCATCAATTATTGTTAAAAAGTCTTTAGGGAAATATTTAAGTAATGTATAAGGCATTTCACCCCAATCACGATTGGACAGGTGCATGGAATAGTTTTCAACACCAGGACAATAACCCATTTCACCTAACATTTCCATATCAAATTTTGTTCTTTGTTCTAATCTTTGTGCTTCAACTAACTTATTTTCGCCTTTAAGTTGAGTTAATCTTGATTTTAATTCATTGTTAATATCAAATAATGCTTTTTTCATCCTTGATTCTGGAATAACAAAGTGTTTTGCAGGATAAATCATTATTTTATCTAAAGTTTCAATTTTTCTTCCAGTAATTTTATTAACAATAGCTATTGCATCTATTTCATCTCCAAATAGCTCGATTCGTATTGGATTTTCACCATGAACTGGATTAATTTCAATAACATCTCCACGAACTCTAAATTGACCATGATCAAATTGGACATCATTTCTTTCATACTGCATGTGAATTAATCTTGAAAGGAGTTCACCACGATTAATTTCATCTCCAACATTTAAAAATAGCTTGAATTCACCATAATCCTCAGGAGAACCAATACCATAAATACAAGACACACTACTAACCACGATTACATCTTCACGAGATAAAAGTGATTGTGTTGCAGAATGACGCATCATATCAATTTCTTCATTAATTGATGATTCCTTATCTATAAATGTGTCTGTTCGAGGAACATAGGCCTCTGGTTGGTAGTAATCATAATAGCTAACAAAGTATTCAACAGCATTATCTGGAAAGAATACTTTAAACTCTTCATAAAGCTGTGCAGCCAATGTTTTATTATGAGACATGACAAGAGTTGGTTTTTGAACTTCTTCAATAATATTAGCCATTGTAAATGTCTTTCCAGAACCCGTCACTCCCAGAAGTGTTTGTTCATGCAAACCTTCTTTTATTCCATTTGATAATGATTCAATAGCTTTAGGTTGATCTCCTAATGGTTTATACTCTGATTTAAGTTTAAATTTCTTCATTTAACCTCACAAATAATGTTAATTATAAATTTAAATTTATTTAATATCCATATTAAAATTAAAACCAATATTAAAATTAAAAAAATAAAATTTTATAATTTTATCTAATAAAAAATATAAGTTAATCAAAAACTAATTAATTAAGTTATTTAAATTAAAATTGGTTGTGTAAAGTTGTTGGCTCTTTTGTAAAAATAAATATGTAGGATTTGATGGAAGATAAATGTAAAAAAGTGATGTTTTTAAATAGTTTTAACAGTGTAAAATCCAACAAATCCC
>JAISIT010000255.1 GCA_031261915.1 Candidatus Methanoflexus mossambicus | reverse complement strand
CCTGTTGCAATTGAAAGAACTTCAACACTAATAAAAGGAAATACTAATATCAATATTCCCAAAATAACGGCCAAAATACCAATAATACTTTTATTTTCCATAAAAATCACCTTTAAATTATATAATTAAATTATAATATATGCAATTAATATAATAATTATAATATATATCTAATAATATATACTATACTATAATTAACTATAACATATTATAATCATAAATATGTAAATAATTTATATTTTTTATTATCTATTAATTAATATTTTTATATAATTTCTATAAATACCTATACTTTTTAAAAATATGTATATGTGGTTTATAATATTAAATTAGCTATTTCTTTCAATCTTTTTTCAATTTGTTCCCAATTTGGTTTAGATTAATAGTTTTTATTAATATTAAATTATTTCCAATTTTATATTGGTAATTTATGTCATCACCTATTGAAGCATAAAGTAGCATTCCGATTATTTCTCCATCAAAATCACTATTATTCACATAAGAATATATTTGATAAAGATTAGGAGAATACAATTTTGGTTTTTCATAATTAGTGCGTAATATATCTTTATAAAATTTGGTGTCTATTATTAATTGTTTATCATTGAATTCTAAAACAATGTCTGTCAACATTTTGGGAAGAACTTCTAATCCTTGATTGTATTGGTAACTATTATCTATTTTCCAATTAATTCTTGGCCTATAGACTTTTTGTTTGTTTAATTCTTTTTTATAAAAATTGAAGACGAAATTTTCGAATAGAATAGCCATTTCTTTTTCGTAGTTTTGTATAAAGTCTTTGAAATGTATTGTACCAGTATTTTCATTAGGGAGTCTATATTTGTATATTAATTCGCAGATATTGATAATTAAGATATAATATCTGTTATTTCTATTCCACATTATGGATTTGAAAGTGTTTTTATTTAAGTTGATTGAATTTACATTGTTAAAAAATAGTTTTAGTTTTTTGAGATCTTTCTTATAATCTTGGTTTAAATCATTAATTCTAATTAAGTTTTCAAGTGTAGTTTTTATTATTTGGTTAAATATTACATTTTCACTAAAATCATCATAGCTACAATTTAATTTTTTGTAAATTGTAGTTCTTCTTTTAATGCTTTCACTAATGTTAATTTTGCCTTTGATGTTTGAAGTATCTTCATTTTCTAGGATATATTCTTTAAAAAATCCTCTTCTGATTAAATTATTAATAGCTTCAATGAACAATCTTGAAAGAAGGTCATATATATGAGGAATATATTCAGATGCTATTTCAACATTTTCATTAATTTTTAGATTTTTATATGCATAACTAAGCATATAATAAATGTTTTGAATTGGAATTTCATTTTTAGGTTTTTTTGTTTTTTGATATATTTTTTCATCATAAGTTTCATTTGAATGGTATTCAATTGATTTCATTTTAATCAATAATTATTCTATATTTGATAATAATTTGTCAATTTCTTCTTCTGCACATTTTAATTCGTCAAACCAATATTCATTTAATAGAGGTTCAATTTCATATTTAATAATTGATTTATACCATAGTTCATCTTTAAAAACTCCATTTTCAGCTTCACGACCTTTACCACAGAAATAGCTATGTCCAATTCTAAAACCATATCCTAAATTTTCGTCTTCAATAATTTTTTTATTAAGATTTTTAAACCTTTCAGTTATTTTTGTAGCTAAATCACTAGAAACATTATTATTAATCAAATATTCTTTAAAGATATCTGAATCTTCATCAAATAATGGTGAAATAAGGCAGAAAACAAATCTTCGTCTTAATGCATAGTCAATAATGGCTAAACTTCTATCAGCCGTGTTCATCATTCCTATTATATAAAGATTTTCTGGGACATAAAATTTAGGTCCTTCATCGGAATATGTTAAATGAATACCAAATTTTTCCCCTCTTTTATCTTCTTCAATGAGCATCATTAGCTCACCAAAAATTTTACTAATATTTCCTCGATTTATTTCATCAATAATAAAAAAATAATCTTTATCTGGGTTGTGTATTGCTTTCATGCAAAAATTATAAAAAATACCATATTTTAATTCAAATCCTTTTTCAGTCGGACGATATCCTTGAATAAAATCTTCATATGAATAGTTCTGATGGAATTGAACAAATTCGACCCTATTTTCATCTTTAGCACCTATAATTGAATATGCTAATTTTTTAGAGATAAAACTTTTTCCAACACCAGGAGACCCTTGTAAAATAATATTTTTTTTCCTTTTTAGAAGGTTCACTAATTTATCATAATCTTTTTCTAAAAAAACAACTTCATTTAAAAAGTCTTCTTTTGTATATTTTTCACATTTAATCTCAATATTTATATCATCAATTGAGATATTCATTATTTTTAGCAATTCTTTATAAAATGCATCACCTTTGAATGACTTATAATCGATATCAGTGATATTTGTCAGAGCTTTCTGATTAAATTGCCCAAATGAATCTGGCAATGGAAATTCATCAGTTTTAATCCAATTTATTTCTCTAACATGATTATAATCTTCTTTTGGTATTATAGAA
>JAISIT010000206.1 GCA_031261915.1 Candidatus Methanoflexus mossambicus | reverse complement strand
TAAACAATCAAGATTATAATTATTATTTTTATTGTTAGAAAATCCAAATAATTTATAAAAAGAATTTTTAGGGTTTGGGAAACTACGTTTACATGCTTTATCTAATGTTCCATCAGGTAAAAGAACTTTACACCCCACAGCTCCAATATCTTCATGATCTTTAATATAATTTAAACATTCTTCTAAAGTATTTTCCTTGACTTCAGTATCAGAGTTTAAAAGTAGTATAAAATCTCCTTTAGCTATTTTAATACCAATATTATTAGCAGCAGCAAATCCTTGATTTGATTTATTAGCTATTGGCTTAATAAGATCTTTTTCAATAGAATCACTAAAATAATTAATTAACTTTTCATAGCTATCATCTGGAGAATCATTATCAACTAAAATAATTTCATAATCAAAACCAAAATCAGCACCAGAATCAGAATCAACACCAGAATCAGGATTAAAACTATAGCTATTATCAGCTAAGTTATTATTAGCTATTATTGACTCAATAGCTCCTTTAGTTAATTCATAAGTTCCATAATTTACAATAATTATTGATAAATCCATAAATTGCCTCGTATCATTCCATGATATGGAATTGTAGATAATAGCTATTTTGTTATAATTTTAAAAATTTTTAATTTAATTTTATTAATAAAATATGCAAAATATTTTGATAATGTTGTTTTAAGAAGATTAATCTTTGATATGTTTTCAAAAGATTTAAATAAAAATATTAAGTTTAATTTTTTATTATTGTTAGTGTTATTAGTTATATATCTAAAACTCTTTAATTTAAAAGAAGATTCTTTAATATAATCGGTATTATTAGAATTATTATAAAAATTAGGTATTTTAAAATTAGGTATTTTTGAAAAGCTTAAAATAGCTCCATTAGAATCGTTTTCTATATTATCTATTTCTATATTATCTATTTTTAAAAGTGGTTTTTCTGAATTATGAAGAAGGAGCTTTAATTTATTATTATCAAAGAAAATATTAGTAGGATATTTAATTATCTTGGTTTCGATTTCGTTGTTTTCTATATTCACATCCCTAATTGGATTTTTTCGGATGATGAAAGATAAGTTATCATAATCTTTAGTAAAAAATGGTTCTATTTCAATTAAATCATCATATTTTTGAGTAAAATAAGAAGAATGCTTGGGGAAATTGACTTCTTTTCTTTTATTTCCTATTCTCCATAACTTTTCTGTTTTAAAATCTTTAATTTGAAAGAAAAGATCCCATTCACCTAAATCAAAATAGCTATTAAATAATTGGTTAAAATCTATACTAAAATTAAAATTATGGTTTTCTACATTAACATCGAAATATTTATTTGTTTTCAGAGTTCTATGACGTAAAATGGCTCTTATTTTAGGAGAATCTCCTAACATATCATATCGAACTCTTCCTGATAATGTGAATTTATTATTTTCAAAGTTCATATTCTCTATAAAATGGAATA
Source organism: Candidatus Methanoflexus mossambicus (assembly GCA_031261915.1). GTDB lineage: Archaea > Methanobacteriota > Methanobacteria > Methanobacteriales > Methanobacteriaceae > Methanoflexus > Methanoflexus mossambicus. Next base: position 2,190 of record JAISIT010000206.1, on the reverse strand, counting down.
ATCTAATTTTATAAGTGATATCAAACAGTTCAGTATGTAAATCATAATTTTCAAGACTATTATACTTAATAATTACTTTATCATTAATATCTTCAATAATATATTTCTTTTTTTTATTTTCTAGTTCAAATTTATGAAGAGTATCAAGATCATTATTTCTTATTAGCATTAATCTTATATAAATGTGTAAATTAAGCATTGAATCCATTTTCTCAGGAATTGTTTCTGTAACAAACTTATGAATATGAAACATCCATTCTTCCCTATTTTTTGGATCTTTTTGTTTGATTGTGAAATTTTTAGTTCTTGAATAATCAAAATGCCTTTCTAAAAATATTTTTCTTATTTTATCTTTATCTTTTTCTGAATATGGGCTTTTTTCAATAAGCTTCATTATTTGAGCCATAACATCATAAAAATATTTTGGATGAATATAAGCACCAGCAGCATGATAACCATCAGTTCTTGCTAAATAATAATAATTATAATCACTTAGAACAGAAATAACACTAGCAAATAAATAAGCTTTCATAGTAAAAAGTTGATCTTCTCCAGTAATAATATTTGGAGGGAATTTAATATTATTTTCTCTTAAAAACTCTGTTTTAAATAGTTTAAGAGGGTTTAAAGTGTAAATGATCATGGAATTGGGTAGATCTACATCATATACTGTTTTATTAAACATAGATTTACCTGTTCCTCTTCCACCAAAACCAACTATTTTTCCAATTACAATGTCAGAATCATATTTTTTTGCAGTACTATATGTTCTTTCAAGAGTTTCTTCACCTAAAAAATCATCAGCATCGACAAAATATATATATTCCCCATTAGCTATTTCTATACCTTTGTTTCTTGGAGTTCCAGGACCACCAGAATTAACTTCACTTGTTATAATCTTAATATTTGAATTATTATCAGCATAGCTATTTAGAATATCTAAAGATTCATCTGTTGATTTATCATCTACGCAAATTATCTCAATATCGTCCATAGCTATTGTTTGATTGAGAATACTATCTATACATCTTCCTATGTATTTTCCTTTATTATAAACAGATATAACTACTGATACTTTTAACATTTTTTAATACCTGAAATCTATTTTGTAAAATCTATTTTATTAAAGATTTAAAAGAGTATTCTAAGAGAATATATTTAAAATTAATTTTAGTTCTATTTTTAAATAAGTTTTTAGATTATGATTATATTTTATTCTTTTTATATTTTTTAAATTTTTTATTCCTTCTATAAGACCACTTAAATAAGTTTTTCCATAACCTTTACTTAAAAAAAAGAAAAATTTTATTAAATATCCTAAAAATAAAAAAGGAGAGTTTAAAAGAAGTTGTGGCCAGGGCATGTTTTTATATGGAACAATAATATTATTTCTTGCAGCTATTTTAATTTTAAATTCATTATAACGGTTATTTTTCCTTGAACTATCTTTCATTTCGGTTGTTTTGATTGTACTTCCACTTCCTACATGATAAACAATAGCATTAGGACAATAATAATTTTTATATCCAAATATATTAGAGCGATACCCTATATCTACATCTTCCATATAAGCAAAAAAATTCTCATCAAAGAGTCCAATTTCGCCAAATATGGATTTTCTATATAATGCTGCTCCTGCACAAGAAGAGAAGATTATTTTAGATTTATTGAATCCTTTTAATGGTTTATTATCGCCTCTTTTCTTTGTCCAGCCAAGAATTGTATAATTATCTCCTGCATCATCGATTAAATCTCTATTATTATATTGTATCATCTTAGAAGATACAGAAAATATTTTATCAGATTTATTTATACACTTAAGAAGATTTAATATTGTATTTTCAGCTATTTCAACATCATTATTTAATAAAAATACAAAATCAGATTTTGAAGATTTAATTCCTTGATTAACAGCCATTGAAAATCCTAAATTTTCTTTATTTTCAATTAATTCTATTTTTAGGTCATTAGAATCTTTTAACTCATTATAGCTATTTGATCTTAAATCTTTTCTATAATTATTTATAAAATCAACACTATCATCAGTAGAACCATTATCAATAATAATTATTTCATTAATATTATCTTTTTCCAATTTTAATGAATCTAAACATGGTTTTAAAAAATGAATTCCATTAAAATTAGGAATAATCACTGAAACTTTCATTTTGCACCATTTTTCAATGCTCT
>JAISIT010000151.1 GCA_031261915.1 Candidatus Methanoflexus mossambicus | reverse complement strand
TTTTAATTTTAATGTTAGTTTTAATTTTAATGTTAGTTTTAATTTTAATGTTAGTTTTAATTTTAATGTTAGTTTTAATTTTAATGTTAGTTTTAATTTTAATGTTAGTTTTAATTTTGATATTAATGATAATAATATAAAAATTATTTAAATGAAAATATGGTGTTGTTATGGAAATTACAGATGAAAAAATATTTAAAATAGCTTTAATTACTTCATTGATTGGATTAGTGGGAATGATTATTTTTGCATCAACTATTGAAGTAAAAGAAATAGCTATTGGTGAAATTGACAATGGGATGGTAGATGAGAAAGTGGCATTAACAGGAGTAATTGATTCAACAAAAACTTCTAAGTCTGGAGAAACAATGTTTTTAACATTAAATGATGGAAAAAACAAAATACCCGTTATGGTATTTCAATCGACTTTAGCTGAGTTTCAAGATGCTGGTGTTGATTTAAATTCTTATAATGGGAAAAAGGTAAAGATTTATGGAACTTTAACTCAGTATAATGGAGCTATGGAATTAATTTTAGATAATTCTAATTCTATTAAACTTATTTAATTTATTTATTTAATTTATTTACTTTAATTTAATTTATAAAATATATGCTTGAATTTAATTTTAATATTTTAATGTTATTAACTTTTATTTTTTATTAAATTATATAAATTATTAAATTGATAGTTATTAATGTTCTTAAATTTATTTTTTTAAATCATGTTTTTAAATTATTTTTAAAATATATTAATATGTTAACAAAATTAATAAAATTATTTTTCAAATTTATTTTAATAAAAAATTCATTTAAAATTGGATGGATATAATGGTAAAAAAACGATTATTTGGGACTTTTGGTGTTAGACGAGTTGCTAATGAAGTTTTAACTCCAGAATTTGCTTCAAGATTAGCTGTTTCTTATGGGACAGTAAATAGTGGGAGAATAGCTATTGGTGGAGATACAAGAACTTCTACTAAAATGATTAAAGATGCAATAGCTTCTGGATTATTGTCTTCTGGTTGTGAAGTTGTTGATTGTGGAATTCTTCCAACTCCTGCTCTTCAATATGCTGTTAGACATTATTATGATGGTGGAATTATGGTTACGGCATCACACAATCCTCCAAAGTATAATGGGATTAAATTTTTAGATGAATTTGGTATTGGAATAGCTGATGAAATGGATTTAGCTATTGAAGATATTTATTTCGATGGTGAGCCAAAGAGAGTTTCTTGGAATGAGATTAAAGAGAAATTCTTAAATGATAGAGTTATTGATGAGTATATTAATGAAATCTTAAAGCGAGTGGATACTGAAGCTATTAAAAAAGCTAATTTTAAAGTTGTCCTTGATCCTGGTTCTGGTGCTGGTTGTTTTACTTCTCCTTATCTTTTAGAGAAATTAGGTTGTAAATTAATTACTTTAAATGCTCAAGCCGATGGATTTTTCCCTGGAAGAAATCCTGAACCAACAGAACCTAATTTAGATACTTTAATTTCTGCAGTAAAAGAGTTTAAAGCAGATATTGGTTTTGCTCATGACGGTGATGCTGATAGAACAATTTGTATCGATGAGCATGGAAAATTTGTCCAAGGAGATAAAAGTTTTGCTTTGGTGGAAAAATTAATGCTTAAAAATAGGAAAAAAGGACAAAGTGGTTTAATTGTAACAACAGTTGCAACATCATCAGCTATTGAAGAAATTGCTACCAAAAATGATGGGGAATTTATTGCAACGGCAGTTGGAGATTTAATTGTGGCAAGAAAACTTCATGAAGAAAATGGTTTGTTTGGTGGTGAAGAAAATGGTGGTTTAATATTCCCTGATTTTGTTTATGGTCGTGATTCTGCATTAGCTGTAGCTAAAATTTTAGAAATCATGGCTATTGAAGGTAAATCACTTTCAAAACTTGTTGAAGAGCTTCCTGTTTATTATTCTCAAAAAAATAAGATTGAATGTGTTGATGAGATTAAAGAAGAGATTATGGATAAAATTTCAGAGGAAGTTTCTAATTTAGGTTTTAATATTGATAGAACAGATGGAGTAAAAATTTTTAAAGACGACGGTTGGGTTATTATTCGTCCTTCAGGCACTGAACCAATTTTTAGGTCTTTTAGTGAAAGTAAATCTCAAGAAAAAGCTATTGAACTTGCTAATTGGGGAATTGATTTAATAAAAAAACACAAAGATGAAATTGAAAGTTAATTTTCTATATTTGTCTATTTTTTAATATCTGTGTGTGTTTTTTTGTTTTTTTTGTTTTTTTTGTTTTTTTCATTAAACTTTTTTTTTATTTTCTTTTTTTATATCATTTTTTCAATTATTTTTTTTTAATTTCAAATATAATTTGTTTAAATGTATTTATTTTTAAAAAATTAATATTATTGATAATAAAATTTAGATTAGTATTATATTTGATAATAAAATTTAAATTAACATTATTTAAAAATATAGTAATATTGAAACTATATTTGATATTAATTTTATATTTGATATTAATACTATATTTAATATTAATACTATATTTGATATTAATGAAATATAATTTAATATTTTATTTAAGATGTTTAAATAGTTTAAAACCAAGCATCTAAGCTATTTTGTGAGCTATTTAGTTTTTCAAGTTTTTTAGCAGCAGTTAAAACTCTTTCTTGTGAAAAACCGTTATTTTCACACATAAAATAAGTAAGTTTATCTTTATTTATCTTATTCCATTTAATGTCATAATCTTTATTAATTTCATGATTTAAGAATAAATCTCTTAATTCATAGGGATTTCTTCCAAGGGTTTTATCATTTTTTTTAAGATATTCTTCTAATTTTTGTTTTTTAATAATTTTTAAACCTGTTTTTGCACCTATGCCTTTAACTCCTTCATTAAAATCAGTTCCAACAAGTAGTGCAAGGTCAATAAGTTCTTCTCTCGTGATACCTAAGTTGGTTAAAACATTTGATAGTTGATAATATTCTAAATCTGCTTTATTTCCACTTAAAGTTAAATTTCTTATTATTCGTGGAGATCCAAAGAGTAAACAGTCATAATCCTGTGATGCAACAGCCCATGCATCGTTATTTTGAACCATATATGTTGCTTGTGCTTCTCCTTCTCCAAATGCTTGAACATGAGGAATTCCCATTAAATCTAAGAGTTTTTTTGAAGAATCAATGATATATTGGGACATTCTTGAAGTTCTTGTTGCATACTTTCGTGCTGCTTCGGTATCTCCTTGTTCCATAGCTATTTTCCATTTAGCTTCAGATTCTTCCTTTACTTCATTTCTTTTATTTATTGTTTCTGATTTTAATGGTGTAGGTTTTCCATCAAAGATAAATATTGGTTTTATGCCTTTTTCTACAATTGCTGATGTTCTATATAGTAATCCACTTAGGTGAGAGGTTATATTTCCATCTTTATTCATTAATGGTGTTCCATCTGCTTGACGTATACTTGATAAGAATTGATATATTGTATTTGCAGCATCAATAGCTATTATTTTTCCATCTAAGTCTTTAAAACTTATATTTTCTGGAGAAATTATATCTTTAATTTTTACTCCCATTTTAATCACTAACTTCTTTTTGTCGTGTTTTTATTAATATTATTTTTATTAATATTATTTTTATTAATATTATTTTTATTAATATTATTTTTATTAATATTATTTTTATTAATATTATTTTTATTAATATTATTTTTATTAATAT
>JAISIT010000127.1 GCA_031261915.1 Candidatus Methanoflexus mossambicus | reverse complement strand
TTGTTTTATTTTGTTTTATTTTGTTTTATTTTGTTTTATTTTGTTTTATTTTGTTTTATTTTGTTTTATTTTGTTTTATTTTGTTTTATTTTGTTTTATTTTGTTTTATTTGATATTTTTATTTCTTTATTGGGTTATGATATTTATTTATCTCATAAATTATTAGTGATTTTAATGAAAAGAATTAAAGAGACGTTTATTAATAGAAATAGGAATACTTTTAGTATTTTAATTTTTTGTTTTATTTTAATATCTATATTTTTAGCTATTGGAAGTGTGAGTGCTCATGGAGCTGATGTTACAGATAATATTATGGTGGTTACAGATGATTCTAATGCAATAGAAACTAAAGCATTAGTTGATGAATTAGGATTATCTATGAAAGTCTATAAGTTTAATGCTGTTTCTGATGTTGAGCATATACTTGAACATGCCACAACTAATCCAAATAAGCAAATATTAGTTTTGGCTTTTCAAAATTCCTCAAGAGAATATATTAAATCAAATTATAATTGGACTGATAAAGTTATGGTTGTTGATGTAGAAAATGAAGAAGATATTAAAAATGCTTTGATTGATTTTAATACATCCATTTCTGGAGCAAATAATTCTGTTGAAGGTAATTTAAATATAGATTACACTACATTAATATTAGTTGTGATTATTGTGGCTTTACTTTCTGTAATTGGAACTTATTTATTGAAATCTAAGAAAAAATAATCTATTTAGTTATTAATATTTAATGTAAACTTATCATAGTCTAATTTTTAATATTCTAATTTGAAATAATAAATTTCAATTGTAATTAATTGATTTTTATTTGTTTTATTTTTTTTATTTTATTTTTTTTATTTTTTTTATTTTATTTTTTTATTTTTTTTATTTTATTTTTTTTATTTTTTTTATTTTATTTTTTTATTTTTTTTATTTTATTTTTTTATTTTTTTTATTTTATTTTTTTATTTTATTTAAAAATTTTTAAAAAAGTAATAAAAAAACTCTAAATTTATTTTATTTTGTAATACTTTTTTATTTTTTTATCGTAACATTTATATATGTCTTTTTTTAAATTTTACTTATACATAAATTAATCATAATTGATTATAATGTATTACTTTTTATTTAAAATATTGGTATTTGTTAATAATCATATAGTTATTAGAGTATCTAATCATTTAATAAATATATACTCATTTAATAAAGAATTATAAATTTTATGATTTAATTTTAATTAATATCTTATTTTTTAATAAAAAATTAATCAGTTATTTTTATTTTTTGTAAATATTTTTTATATTTTAATAGTTTATTATTTAATAGTTTATTATTTAATATTCTTATAATTAGTATTTTTTATAAAAACTAATGTAAATACAAAAATAATTAAAAATATATTATAATATAAAAATAAACCATATATTAATAGGAGAAAATAAATAATGGATTATAAAAAGAAATATATGAAGAAATTTTTAATTTTATTTTCTATTGTATCCTTTATTTTGTTTATGGGTTCTGTGAGTGCTGTGGATACTCATATAAATGCGAATAATGGAACAATACAAGATGGAATTGATAAAAGTGTTGATAATGATAATAATATTTATATTGCTGATGGAGTTTATAAAGGATTGGGAAATGTTAATCTAACTATAACTGGTAAAAACATTACCATTCAAGGGCAATCAAAAGCTAAAACCATCATCGATGGTGAAGGTGTTAATTGGTTGTTTAATGTTTCAGATAGTAATTATTTTAGATTAAAAGATATAACCTTATTTAATTTCACAACTTCTGGAAATACAACTGAAAGTTTTGGAATTAAAAATACTGGAGATAATTTTTTAATAAGTAATGTATTAATTAATGAATCTCATCCTCAAAAAGGAGATAAAAATCCAGTTAAACCAAAATTAGTTTATAACACTGGAGATAATTTTTTAATTGAAAATTCTGAAATTTTAAATCCTGGTGGTTTTGCTGGACCATCAATAACTGTCTATAATAGTGGAAAATATTTCACTGTAGATAACTTAACCATGGTTAATCCAAATCGTTATGGTATAGATAACTATGGAGATTATTTTACTTTTAAAAATTCTAATTTTTATAATTTAATTCCAGATTGCACATCTTCAATGACTTGTTGTCCTTATCAATCAGATGCAAATCATAGTTTAATTATTAATTCCACATTTTCTGATTTTCCATGCTGTCCAGTTGCTTTTGATGGAAATAATATAACTGTTGATAACTGTAAGTTTTATAGAAATTCTGAAGCAATTAGTTCTGGTGCAAAATTCGTGACTGTTAAAAATTCATATTTCGAAGCAAATTTTGATGCAGCTATTGCAAATAATATTGGTGCTGATAATTTATTAGTATTAAATTGTACTTTTAGAAATTCAAGTGATTCTGTTATTAATAATGCTCAATCTGCAACTCCAGGTCAAGGAGGAAATAATATAACTGTTAAAGATTCTATTATTGAATTAAGTAATAGAGCAATAAAAAATGCTGGAAATGATTTCACTGTAATTAATACAAAATTCATTAAAAATTTCGGTGATTATGGAGCAGCTATTTTTAACACTGGTAATAATTTCATTGTTCGGGATTGTTTATTTGAATTAAATAATGCGACAAGTGGAGGAGCTATTTCACAAGAAAATGGATCTATGGAAATATATAACTCTATTTTTGAAAATAACATTGCTGAAGACGGATCTGCAATTCTTATTGAAGGTGGAGTAATTACAATATCTTCTTCTAAATTTGAGAATAATAAAGCAAGTAATAGAGGAACCATTGCAGTTTTTGATGGTGCTAACTTAATTTTTGATAAATCTTCTGTATCTACTTTTAAAAACAATAAAATATCCAGTAAAGGAAATGGAAGAAATATCTATCTTTCACCAGAAGCTAAAGCTACAATACCTACAAGTTTGAAAGTTACTACCTTATCTTCAAATGGCAATTACCTTAAAGTTAAAGGAAGATTAGTTGATATTGCTGGAGATATTCTTAATAATAAAAAAATATCCCTTAAAATAGCTGGAAAAACTGTTTCATTAAAAACTAATTCTAAAGGAATAGTTGAATATAAATATACTAACTTGAAAAAAGGAAAATTAAATATTCAACTTACTTTCAATGGAGAATCATCTGATATTAGCTATTTATCCAGTAAAGTTGTTAAATCAATTAATTTAAAATCAAAATTTGTAGCATCTTTTAAAGACAAAGTTTCTAAAAAAACAATCCAAAGAACTTATACAATTACCAATAAAGGCAACCTTAAAGCGTCATTTACTGCAAGTTTAAAGATTCCAAATAATTTTAAACTGATTAGTGTTTCAGGAACTAAAAATAAAGTAAGTTATAAATATTTATCTTCATTAAAAACTCTTAAAGTATCAATTTTAAAATTAAACCCTAATACTTTTGCTAAAGTAGTTGTAACTGCTAAAAAAGCTTAAATATTTTTTTTTAATTTATTGAACTTTTTATAAAATTAATTTTTTTATTTTATTTTTTATTTTATTTTTTATTTTATTTTATTTTTTATTTTATTTTTATTTTTTTCATTTAATTTAAAAATTTTTAAAAAAGTAATAAAAAAACTCTAAATTTATTTTATTTTGTAATACTTTTTTATTTTTTTATCGTAACATTTATATATGTCTTTTTTTAAATTTTAGTTATACATAAATTAATCATAATTGATTGTAATGTATTACTTTTTATTTAAAATAATGGTATTTGTTAATAATTATATAGTAATTATATTATTTAATTATTTAATTAATATCTTATTTTTAATAAAAACTTAATCAATTATTTTTATTTTTTGTAAATGCTTTTTATATTTTATATTTTAATGTTTTATTTTATAAATTAGTATTTTTTTATAAAAACTAATGTAATTATAAGAAATAATTAAAAATATGTTATAATAATAATTAAAATATAATATAAAAATAAACCATATATTAGGAGAAAATAAATAATGGATTATAAAAATAAATATATAAAAAAATTTTTAATTTTATTTTGTCTTGCATCATTTATTGTGGTTATCGGATCTGTAAGTGCAACTGATACACACATCAATGCAAATAATGGAACCATACAAGATGGAATTGATGCAAGTAATGAGACAGACAATACTATCTACTTGGCTGATGGAGTTTATAAAGGATTAGGAAATGTTAATCTAAGCATAACAGGTAAAAATATTACCATTCAAGGGCAATCAAAAGCTAAAACTATAATTGATGGTGAAGGTGCTAATTGGTTGTTTAATGTTTCAGATAGTAGCTATTTTAGATTAAAAGACATGACATTATTTAATTTCACAACTTCTGGAAATTCTGGTGAAAGTTTTGGAATTAAAAATGCTGGAGATAATCTTTTAATAAGTAATGTATTAATCAATGAATCTCACCCTCAAAAGGGAGAGAATGGTTCACCAAAATTAATTTACAATACTGGAGATAATTTTTTAATTGAAAACTCTGAAATTTTAAATCCTGGTGGTTTTGCAGGATCATCAATGACTATTCATAATGAAGGAAAGTATTTCACTGTAGATAATGTAATTATAACCAATCCAAATAATATGGGTATAAGTAACTATGGAGAATATTTTACTTTTAAAAATTCAAAGATGGCTAATTTAATTCCAGATTGCACATCTGCTATGACTTGTTGTGCTATAGATTCAGGTGCAAATCATGTTTTAATTAGTAATTCTACATTTTCTGATTTCCCATGCTGTCCTATTGGAATTGGTAGAAATAACATAACTATTGATAACTGTAAATTTTATAGAAATGCTGATGCAATCAGTTCATCTACGAATTCTTTAACAGTTAAAAATTCCTATTTTGAATCAAATACTGGTTCATCTATTACAAATAGTGGTGGAAATAATTTAATTGTATTAAATTGTAGTTTTAGAAATTCAAGTAATTCCGTTATTACTAATAATGGTGGAAATAATGCGATTGTTAAAGATTGTATTATAGAATTAAGTGACAGAGCAATAGATAATAGTGGAGATAATTTTACTGTAATCAACACTAAATTTATTGGAAATAATGGTGGTGATGATGGATTTGGAGCAGCTATTTTTAATACTGGTAATAATTTCATTGTTCGTGATTGTTTATTCGACTCTAATACTGCTGTAAGTGGTGGAGCTATTTGTCAAGAAAATGGGTCTATGGAAATATTTAATTCTATCTTTAAAAATAATCTTGCTGAAGATGGATCAGCAATTGATATAGAAGGAGGAGTAATTACAATAGCTTCTTCTAAATTTGAAAATAATAATGCAAGTGATAGAGGAACCATAGCAGTTTTCGATGGTGCTAACTTAATTTTTGATAAATCTTCTTTATCTACTTTTAAAAACAATAAAATTGGTAGTAAAGGAAATGGAAGAAATATTTATCTTTCACCAGAAGCTAAAGCTACAATACCTACAAGTTTAAAAATCACTACCTTATCTTCAAATGGCAATTACCTTAAAGTTCAAGGAAAATTAGTAGATATTGCTGGAGATCTCATTGCAAATAAAAAAATATCTCTAAAAATAGCTGGAAAAACCGTTTCTATATATACTAATTCTAAAGGAATCGCAGAGTATAAATACACTAACTTGAAAAAAGGAAAAGTAAATACTCAACTTGCTTTCAATGGAGATTCTTCTTCTATTAGCTATTTATCAAGTAAAGATTCTAAATCAATTAACTTAAAATCAAAACTCGTAGCATCTTTTAAAGACAAAGTTTCTAAAAATACTATTAAAAGAACTTACACTATTAAAAACAATGGTAATCTTAAAGGTTCACTTAGTGCAGTATTAAAAATCCCAAAGAATTTTAAATTAATTGGAGGTTCAGCAACTAAAAAAGTAGTAAGCTATAAATATTCTACTTCATTAAAAACTTTTAAAGTAATAATTTCAAAATTAAATCCTAATGCTATTGCTAAAATAGTTATTATTGCCAAAAAAGTTTAAATTTATTTTTAAATTATTAAATTTTTTATAAAATTAAATTTTTTTTTATTTTATTTTTTGACTATATTCATTAATTTTATTAATATTCATTAATTTTTATTCATTTATATTTCCTTTATTAATTTTAATAATTTTAATTTTAATAATTTTAATTTTAATAATTTTAATTTTAATAATTTTAATTTTAATAATACTAATAATTATAATAGTAATAATAGTAATAAAAATTATAATTATATTCTCTTATTAAAGTCGTGTGGTGTTTAAATGAAAGCGATTATATTAAGTGCAGGTGAAGGAACACGAATGAGACCTTTGACCTTGACTAAACCAAAAACAATGCTTCCAGTTGCTGGAAAACCAATTATTCAATATAATATCGAAGCATTAAAAGATTGTGGAATAACTGAAATTCTTTTAATTGTTAAATATAAAGAAGAGATTGTTCGAGATTATTTTGCTGATGGTAGTGATTTAGGAATTAAAATAACTTATAAAACTCAAGAAGAACTTGCAGGAACTGCTAATGCAATTGGATATGCTAAGGATTTTGTGGATGATAATTGTATTGTTTTAAATGGAGATATTATCCTGGATGATGAGTTAATAGGAGAAATAATTGAAGAATATTCTAAAAATGATGTTGATTCTCTTATAGTTGTTAAAGAAGTAGATGATCCAAGCGAATTTGGTGTAGTTGAAATTGAGAATAATTTAATTAAAAATATTGTTGAAAAACCTCCTAAAGGTGAAGAACCAAGTAATTTAATCAATACTGGCATTTATATATTCAACAAGGATATTTTTGATAAAATTGATGCCACTGAAGTATCTCAAAGAGGAGAATACGAAATTACAGATTCATTACTTTTACAAATCAATGATGGAAGGAAAGTTTATGGATTCTTAACAGAAAAAGAATGGATTGATGTTGGACGACCTTGGGAACTTATTGAAATGAATGAAAAAATGATTGAACATATTCCTAAAGAAATTAAAGGAGATATTGAAAAAGGAGCAACAATTCATGGCAATATATTCCTTGATGAGGGTAGTATTATTCGTTCTGGAGTTTATATTCAAGGACCAGTTTATATTGGTAAAAACTGTGATATAGGTCCAAATTCATATATTCGTGGCAATACATATATTGGTAACAATGTTAATGTGGGAAATGCCGTTGAAATTAAAAATTCGATTATAATGGAAGATACTAATGTAAATCATTTAAGTTATGTTGGTGATTCTGTTATTGGTTCTAAATGTAATCTTGGAGCTGGAACCAACATTGCTAATCTTCGTTTTGATGATAAACCTGTCAAAATGCGAGTTAAAAATCAATTAGTTGATAGTGGGCGTCGTAAAATGGGTTCAATAATTGGTGATAATGTAAAAACAGGAATCAACTCAAGTTTTGTTCCAGGAGTTACTGTTGGATCCAATACATTTATTGGTCCAGAAGTTCTCTTAGAAAGGAATATTGATGCAAATAAGATTGTTTTAATCCATCAAAAACAAGAAATCCTTGAAAAAGATAAAAAAAATCCAAAATTAATTGATAAATCTGCTAAGATTTTCCATGGTGCTCAAGTATTAGGAGATGTTGAAATTGGTAAAAATTCATCTATTTGGTTTAATGCTGTGATCCGGGGGGATCGTGGTAAAATTATCATTGGAAATAATTCTAATATTCAAGATAATTGTGTTTTGCATGGTTCTTTAGAAATTGATACCCATATAGGGGACAATGTTAGTATTGGTCATGGAGCTATTATTCACGGTTGTGAAATTGAGGATAATGTTTTAATTGGTATGAATGCCACAGTTTTAAACAAAGCAAAAATAGGTAAAAATTCTATTGTAGGGGCTAATGCTTTAGTATCTGAAAATAAAGAGTTTCCTGAAGGAAGTTTAATTTTAGGCATTCCTGCAAAAGTTGTTAGGGAATTAAATTCTAAAGAAATAGAAGCCATTAAATTAAATGCCAAAGAATATGTTGATTTATCAAAAGAATATGATTTATAGTTTTAACTAAATACATTGGGGTATTCAATGAAAGTAAGACAAATAGTTAAAGAATTAGATAGTTATGTTCCTGGTCGTTCTCAAGATGAAATAGCTAATCAATTTAACTTAAATAAAGAAGATATAATCAAATTAGGGTCAAATGAAAATCCATGGGGCTCTTCTAAGCGAGCTATTGAAGCAGTGAAAAAAAACTTAGATTTATCTTTTAGATATCCAGAAACAGATTTAAAAGAACTTAAATTATTAATAGCTGATTATTGTAATTTAAATTTAGAAAATATTATTATTGGTGGTGATGGAGCTGATGAAATAATTGATATTTTAGCTAAAACATTTATGGATGTTGGAGATGAGTTTATAACTCCACTGCCTACTTATACGTATTATGAATTTACATTTAAACCTTATGGAGCTATTCCAGTTTATGCAAAATGGGATCTAAAAACTAATAGCTTGGATGTGAATTCAGTGCTTAACAATATCACAGATAAGACTAAAATGATTTTTTTATGCACTCCAAACAATCCTACTGGTGGTGTTATATCAAAAGAGGATATTGAAAAGATTATAAACTCAACTGATGCTTTAATTGTTATTGATGAGGCATATATTGAATATACTGGAAATACATTATCTAATATTGATTTAATAGAAAAATACTCCAATGTTTTTATTATGAGGACAATGTCCAAAGTTTTAGGATTAGCTGGTATGAGAGTGGGTTATGGAATGTCTAATCCTCAATTAATTGAATATATGCATAGAATAAAGCCAGTATTTTCTCTTACAAGAGCATCTCAGGTTGCTGCAGTTGAAACATTTAAAGACAAATTATTTATAAAAGAATCTACAGTAAAAGGTATTGAAAGTCGTGATTTTTTATATAATCAATTATCACGATTTAAAAATTTAAATGTTTTTAATTCAAGTTCAAATTATATTTTTGTAGGAATAAAAGATACTGGATTTACTGCTAAAGAATTTACATATAAATTAATGGAAAAAGGAGTTATTATTCGTGATTGCACAAGCTTTAAGGGCTTAGATGAATATTGGATTAGAATCAGCATAGGAACAATGAAAGATGATGAAAAATTCATTGAAATTCTACATGAAATTATAGAATAATCATTTTTTATCTTTTATCTTTTATCTTTATCTTTTATCTTTATCTTTTATCTTTATCTTTTATCTTTATCTTTTATCTTTATCTTTTATCTTTATCTTTTATTTTTTTTTGGTTTTATTAATATCATAACTCATTAATATGAAATTTAAGGGGATAATATGAAATTTGGAGGATCTACATTTTCGTCGATTGAATTTTCTGGAAGAAGTTCGTTGGTTTTGTTTTTTGTGGGATGTCCTTTAAATTGTCCATATTGCCATAATCCTGAATTAGTTAGTGGAAATTCTAATAATGATGAAACAGATATTGAAGAAGTTTTTAAAATAATTGATGAATCTAAAGATTATCTTGATGCTGTTGTTTTTTCTGGAGGAGAACCACTTTATCAATTAAATGCATTAGAAGAACTTTTAAATTATTCTAAAAATTTAGGTCTTGAAACTAAATTAGATACCAGTGGGATTTATCCTAAAAAACTTAAAAAGATATTACATCTAATTGATTATATTGCATTGGATATTAAAGCACCTTTTGATAAATATAAAGAAATTAGTGGTTGTAATTTCGGTGAAAAAGTTAAAGAATCAATGGATTTAATAAATGAGTATAATGAAAACAATAAAATTGATGAAAATAATGAGAATAAAAATAATGAGAATAAAAATAATGAAAATGAAAATAATGGTAATTCCCAGAGAACCATATTTTTAGAGTGTAGAACAACATATTCTTCTTATTTTTTATCTAAAGAAGACATTTATAGAATAGCTAAAGAAATAAGATGCGATTTATACACTATTCAACAATTTAGAAGTAAAGTGAATTTAGATGATCGTTTGGAGGGATTAAATTCTCCATCTCCATTTGAATTAAAAGAAATGGCATTAGAAATTAATTCTATTTTTGAAAATAATTTAAATAATAATCCTAATTTTAAAAATATAAGTATTAAATCTGCAGAATTTGGAAATCAAAAGATTATAAAGGATTCTGAGATTTTAAATGATTAAAATTAATTATAAATGAATGTGAGGAGAATAAATGCCAATTTTATCATTTGGAAGTCAAAATATTGAACTTATTATTGGAAAAAAAACATCTACAATTAGAAAATTATGGAAAACACCCCTAAAAGAAGGAGATCGATTGCATTGTTATTGGAATTTGATTTCTAAAGAGAAAAAAAAGATATTTGAAGCTAAAGTTACTTCTGTTGATTTAATTTCATTTAAAGATTTAAAATCCAATGATAAAATAGCTATTGAAGAGGGATATCATGATTCTAAAGAAATGCTTAAAGATTTTAAGAAAATGTATCATAGAAACATTAAAGATGATGACATATTCCAAATAATCCATTTTGAAAAGTTAGATGTTGATGATTGGGAAGGAGAAAAGATTGATGAGAAGGCAATAATAACACAACGTGCTGATATTCTTTTTGAGAGTGGAAAATTTGATAAATCTACATTATGTTATAATGCTGCTTTAAAACATGACCCTGACGATGTATATTTATTAAATCGTCAAGGAGATAATCTTAGTCGTTTAGGTCGCTTTAAAGAAGCTATTTCTTTCTATGATAAAGCATTATCCATTCAACCAAACAATGAGTATGTATATAACAATAAAGCTATTGCTTTTTTAAATTCTGGAAATCTTGAAGAAGCATTAATGGCTAATAACAATGCTTTAAAATTTAATAAAAAAAATTCAGCTATTTTGTATTGGAGAGCAGTGATATTACATGTTTTAAGGCGATTTGATGATGCTCTTAAGGTTTTTGATGATTTAATAGAAATTGACGGAAAAAATCCAGA
Organism: Candidatus Methanoflexus mossambicus; assembly: GCA_031261915.1. Classification (GTDB taxonomy): domain Archaea; phylum Methanobacteriota; class Methanobacteria; order Methanobacteriales; family Methanobacteriaceae; genus Methanoflexus; species Methanoflexus mossambicus. The sequence goes on along the minus strand of JAISIT010000127.1, from coordinate 1,116 downwards.
AGTTTGGAATGCAAGAGGCAATCTTCTTACAGAAATGGGAATGCATGAAGAAGCTATTTTGTCTTACGATACTGGATTTGAATATTGTTTTGATGAAAGCGAAATTGATGCAAATGCTCTTAATAGAAAAGGTAACTCTTTATTAGATTTAGGAAGATTTGAAGAGGCATTAGATGCTTACAGTGAAGCAATTAAAATTGAACCTAATAATGAATGGTTTTTATTAAATAAAGGATTAGTCCATTTAGAATTAAACGAATTTGAAAAGGCAAGTGATATTTTTACTAAAGTTTTAGCTATTAATCCAAACAATGATGACGCAAGAGTATTGCGAGATGAATGTCTTGAGAATATGTAGACCTTTTTTTAAAAAAAAAGCTTTATCAAAATTATCAAAAAATATGATTTTTAAAAGAACTTAAAAAAGAATAAGAAATAAAATAATGACTAAATAAAGAATAAATAAAGAATAAATAAATAAAAAAAGTTTATAAAATTTGTTCAAACCTATCAGAATCTGCTTTGCATATTGGACATTTTAATGGAGGTTTATTCTTTCCACAAAGGTATCCACATACTTTACAAGCCCAAATAGGAACTTTAGGTTTAATTATCTGTTTTTGAGATTGGATGTCATTTTCTTCATTTTTTTCTGGCTTTTGATTTTGTTTTTTAGCAAGTTCTTCCATTCGTCTATCTGGAATTGAATTAAGTTTCTTTTTTCCAGATAAAACATCTTCACTCACATATAATGCACAAAAACAAGCACCATAATCATTTAGATCCATATCTCTATAATCACATGGACAAATCATATCAAGGTCTTTTTCTCTAATTCCTGTAGCTAATCTACATGGACAGTTTGCATAACCATAACGATCGATATTTACATTTATACTCTCTAAAAGAGCTTGAACAAATTCTTCATCTTCGTTGATATGATATCCATTATTTTCTGCTTCTTCTTTAAATTGTTCATAAGATTCGAAATTTGCCATATTCTCTCCAAAACTAAAAATTAAAATTAAAAATAATTAAAAATAATTAAAAATAATTAAAAATAATTAAAAATAATTAAAAATAATTAAAAATAATTAAAAATAATTAAAAATAATT
>JAISIT010000106.1 GCA_031261915.1 Candidatus Methanoflexus mossambicus | reverse complement strand
AAATATAATAAAAAAAATAATAAAAAAAATAATAAAAAAAATAATAAAAAAAATAATAAAAAAAATAATAAAAAAAATAATAAAAAAATAAAAAAAATAAAAGTAATAATAAAATTAATAAATAGAAATAATAATTTAAAAAAAATAAAAAATAATAAACAGACTGAAAAAGAATTAAAAAAAAAAAAAAAAAAAAAATAAAACTATAAATTAAAAAATTATATGGAAAATGAATTATAAAAATTCTCTGCCATGATTTTGAGCTTTTGTGACAAATACTGTTCCGTCATCTCCAATATAATCTTTAATCGCAGTATAGACCTCTTGAGTATTTCCACAAGTAAAACCATAAAATCCAGGTCCGAATGAACTCATACCAACACCATGAGCTCCAAATTCTCTTAATTTATCCATTGCATCATGAATATTTTTAGGATGTAGCGAAACTTCTACTTTTTTAAATCCTAATTCCTGAATTTGATGAATAGTCTTACCAAAAGACTCTATATTCTTTTCTAACATAAATGGAATTAAATTCATTAAAATTAAATGAGATAATTTCTCTGCATCATTTTTAGGGATTGGAAGATTAGCAGCAAAGGTTTCATCTTCTTTAGCTCCAGTTATAGAAGTATCCCCTTCAGGAATAACTACGATTATATCCCATTCCTCTGGAAATTCATAACTTCCAATTAATTGAGGTGGTTTTGCTGGAAATTCATCTGAAGGCAAAATTGTTCCTTTTTCTTTTAAATCATGCCCCCCTTCAACAATAAATCCTCCATAATCAAAAGAAAAGATTCCTATACCTGAAGTTCCACCACGTTTAAGAATTTCAGCCAATTTAATAGTTTCTTCATCTTTTTTAAAAGGTTTAGAGATTAAAGATTTCTTGATTAAAAGATCATAGACCAATTTAGCTGTAGCAAGTGAAATTTGAGTTCCAGAACCTAAACCTGAATGATTAGGATATGTATTTAAAACCGTAAAGTGTAAACCACAATCAACATCAAAATACTTCAGAAGTCTCTCAGTAGCAAGCTTAATTTTCCGAATAGCTTCGTTTTTTATATCTTCAGAGTATTCTTTATCAAAGTCAATGGTTATTCCTTCATTTGATTCTTCTAACTTTAAAATAAAATTAGGTTCGGCTAAAGTAAGACCAATTCCACCATCTGAACGACCATAAGAGCCATTCATGTCTATCAAGGTCATGTGTAACCTTGAATGAGTTTTTATTATCATACTATCACTTAATATAAAAAAATAGCTTAATTTTTAATAGTGATATTAAAGATTATAAATGATTTAAATATTTTTTTTAAAATAGATAAAAAATTTGTTGCTATTTTCAAAGTTTATTTAAATAATTCATTTAGCAAAGAATTCCATATTATTATTTTAATGAAAATACAAATTAGCAATTATCCATTATATATTTCTATATATTATACTTCTATTTTTATATTCCAATTTTTCAATTTATTAAAATAAAAATAAAATCAATTAAACATCAAATCCATTATAAAATAATGAATCCAATATTAAACTAAAATTTTATCAAATAATAAAATGAAATACTTGAAAAACATAGATATAATTTAAAATTATAAAATAAAAAATTTATATGAATAATATAATTACTTAAAAATTTAAACTAAAAGTTATAAATTAAATAATTGAAAATAATTAAAAATAAAATTACAATAATTACCTAAATTTATACTAACGATTATAATTTATTTTTATACTATAAAAAAGTTTTTATATGAATTTTTATATAGAACTTCATTTTATTCCATATACTATCTTATCCCATAAAAATCCATAGCATTTGATAAGAAACTTTTGTTTATTAAATTTTTAATATTAAATACTAATAATTTAAATAGATTTATAAATAGTTTAATAGTTTTAATAGTTTTAATAAATTTAATAAATTTAAATAGTTTTAATAAGTTTATTTTTTCATGAAAAATAGACATTTTCTTTTATACAGTTCACTATTAATAATTAAGATATTTTCTCCTACGATACATAGATCCATATTTTAATTCTTCCAGTTTATCAATTGCATCTTGATCGCCTATCTGGGCAACTTCTGCCAACAGTTTCATACCTTCGATCTCTTTGCCCTGACGAAATATTGCCAAAGCCAAACATTTTTTTGCATTAATGTCGTTGGAATTGATATTGAGTGCTTGAATGTTTGCTTCTTCACTCATAGAATAATTGCCGTTTTGAAAATCAGCGAACCCTTTCATTCTCCAAACTTCAGCCACATTGGAATCATCCAATTGCAAATAGCGATCAATAAGCATTGCCATTCGTTGATAATCCTTATTTTTTTCAGCATTCTTGGCATCAGCAAATATTTCATCAGTATCATTTTTTTTAGCTATTTCTTCCTTAAATTTCTTCATTCCAATATTCTGGATACAATAGCGATTTTCACCGTAGATTGTATTGTCCATACTAAAGCGAATATATGGACAGCCACCCAAGCATTTTGAACCATATCCACATACACCACATTCACCAGAAAGCTTATCCTTGCTCATATTTCGTCGCCATAAAAAATGGTTATTATCTTCCCAAATATCCCGTAATGTTCGCTCACGAATATTACCCTCTATGTATTCTCTATTGCGAAAAGATGTGCAACCTACGATGTCACCATTATAAAGAATGCCAAAAGAATGAATGCCTGCCTTACATCCGTCCCAAAGTTGATGATCAATAGTATTGAAAGTTGATGGGTTAGTTCGTAGCTCTTTGTTACTGTAATATCCTATGCAATCGGTAGGAGATATTGCAATTTTGCCTTCCTTGTTAGTATTGTGACAAAAATCAAGGATACTTATAATATCTTCAGGATCAAGAAGATGGTATTCGTGATGGTGGGTGAATTCAACGGGCAAACTTAATTGGACATGCCATAAGGCAACATCCATACGAATAAGTTCATCTTTTATTTGAGGAAGAAGATTAATATTTTGCTTAGATAAGGTTGTCACTGCCCCTACATTGATACTTTCTTGTTTTAGTATCTTTATGCCCTGTTCTATACGGTTATATGATCCAGGTTTGCGAATTCTGTCATGAACTTCCTTTGTGCCATCAATACTGATAAATACTGTGGATATTAGATTTTTCTTCATCTGCTTGGCTACATCATTAGTAATGCTCCACCCATTAGTTATCATATTGCAGGCAACTCCTCTATCGGTTAAACACTTCACCAAGTTAGACCAATCCTTGCGAGTGAGAGGTTCACCACCTGAAAGTGTTACTCCCCGAAGATCCAATTCTACAATCTGATCAATCAAATCAAAAGCTTCTGCACTGTTGAGTTGGTCTGGCAAAGCGTCGGAACGAAATAATCCACAAGATCTACATCTCAAATTACAACCCTCTGTGATTTCCCATACACACGTTGTCGGTCGGTATTTCATATTAAAATCCTCCAATTTTTATTCAATATCCAAATTATTCAATATTTAAAGATTTAATTTTATTAAAAACAATATATTCATGTTTTTATTATATATATCATTATTAATATAGAT
>JAISIT010000078.1 GCA_031261915.1 Candidatus Methanoflexus mossambicus | reverse complement strand
AATCGTGAATTTTTATATAACTCAATTTTATGAAGAAGTTAAAAATGAAAATTTATACAAAAATTGGCTAAAAGAATTTCTAAATGAATGTATCAAAAGTTAAGAGAAATACTATATTTGGGAAGTATTTTAAATGTCATATAGTTTATTTATTTTTGATTTTATAGATAATTCTTATAATCTCATGAATTATTAAAACCCACACTAATATTACGATTAATAATTTCTATATCTTCATTGTAAATGTTACTTGGAAGTTATATTCTCAAAAGGTAGATAGATATTAGATCTGTCCCAAAACCACATTTTGGCAAATATTGATTTATTTTACTTAATAAAGTTAAGTTAAAAATCGAAAATTTTCTTTAATTAACAAAGTTAATTTAGAAAAATCTTTGATTTTTCTTTAAATTCATTTTTAACTGAATAAATTATTTAAAACTTAAATTTTAATGTTATTTGAGATTATTTTTAAAAACTAAAACAAAATTTGAGAATATAAAATATTTAAATAGTTTATAATAATATTAATTTTATAAAAATTCTTAAAAATATGAATTATTGGACAGACTCATATTAGCTTTGATGTATTATTAGGGTCTTGATATTTAAACGAAAATCATCTAAGAATATGTGGACTATCTTCCGAAGTCGTCTGTCTTTATTTATCTTTTATTTTATCGATAATCATTAGGACATTCCAAATTATCAAAACAACTGTTAATATTAAGCTTAATAATTCAGATAGATCCATATCTACCACCTCCCTGAATTTGTAAAGCCAGACAAATTGTATATTGATGGCTGACTTCCAAAAATGTAAAATCATATTACTATATTTTACTCAACATTAAGTTGCTTATTTTACTTCGGAAAAATAATCCACAAAACAATAGATTTATATACTACCATAAATAAAATATAATTCGTATATTGGTGGCTGATAGGAGGTTATTACAACTTCCTAACTTTCATTTTTAATACTTATTTTTATTATTCTTTTTAAATATTAATAACACATAACTACTTTTTCTTTAATGGTTTTATCATAAAACGAATATTTACTTTTTTTTATTTTACATTTAAACATAAAATCGATTATTTGTCTATTTTTAATTATAATCAATAAATTGTTAATTATTTAACAATTAAATATAACTTTATTACTTATTTTATAATTATGTGGACTATCTTCCGAAGTCATCTGCCTTACTTTTCTTTTATTTTATCAATAATCATTAGGACATTCCAAATTATTAAAACAAGTGTTAATATTGTAGTTAGTAATTCAGATAGGTCCATTACTATCACCTCCCTGAATTTGTAAAGTCAGACGATCTGCATGCGGGTGTCTGACTTCCAAGAGTGTAAAATCGTATTACTACATTTTACTCAACATCAAGTTGCTTATTTTACTTCGGAAAAATAATCCACAAAAATCATATTATCCATATAAAAATCAATAGATTTATATATTAAAATAACCAAAATATAATTCGTATGCGGGTGTCTGATAGGAAGTTTTTAAAACTTCCTAACTTTCATTTTTTTTATCTTTTTTTTATACTTCTTCTTTGTTTTTATCTGAACACTTAAGTTAATAGCTTTTTTTAATTATTTTATGTTTTAAATACATTTTTTATCATTAACTCTTAAAATGACCTTATCATTTAGAAAAAAATAAATATATTTCATGAATAATTAAATTAATGATTATGTGGACTATCTTCCGAAGTCGTCTGACTATTTATCTTTTATTTTCTCAATAATCATTAGGACATTCCAAATTATCAAAACAACTGTTAATATTAAGCTTAATAATTTAGATAGATCCATATCTACCACCTCCCTGAATTTGTAAAGCCAGACAAATTGTATATGTGTAACTGACTTCCAAGAATGTAAAATCATATTACTACATTTTACTCAACATAAAGTTGCTTATTTTACTTAGGAAAAATAATCCAAAAAAACGATAGTTTTATATATTATTATAAAAAAAATGTACACTGTATATGTGTGGCTGATAGGAAGTTATTATAACTTCCTAACTTTCATTTTAACTTTTTATTTTGTTTATTCTACTTCTTTTAGATTTATTTTAAAAAATATAAAAAAATATAAAAAAATATAAAAAAATAATATTATTCGAATATCTTTTTTTAATTTACATTTTTGGTTCCATTCTTTTTATCATTAAACCCATAAATATCACTATCATTGGGAAAAACACAATATACATTATCAATAATAAATTTGATGGAATTATCTCTCCCATAACTGTTGATGCAGCTATTATCATTATTAAAAATAGAACTGGGGCTAAAATAGCTAAAAATGTATAAATCAATATGAAACCATTTAGTTTCTGAGAATATTCTTTTATTTCTATATGCATATCATTAGAAACATCTTCTGCGATTATATTCAAGCTATTCGCTAAATTACCTCCTGTTTTTGTTGTTGAAATAATTTGATAAACAATTCGATTTAATTTTTCACTGTTAACTCTTTTTCCTAAATTAATTAAAGCATCCTCAACAGTCCTACCATATTTTATTTCCTCTATTAAAATTTGAAATTCTTTTGACAATTCACCGTAGTCAGATTTAGATATTGAACTTATTGTATCGTAAATGCCTTTTCCAGACCTTAATTCTGTAACCATCTGTCTAAGGGCGTAAGGAATTTCTTTGATAATATTTTCATTTTTTTTAGATTTTTGAAGTTTAGGAAAGAATGTTATTAAAATAGCTATTAAAAATATTATAACTATGAAAATTAAAGCTATTTCGAGTGAAAATAAAATATTTAAAATTAAAAATATTGTTAATGTAAAAATAAGTCCAGTTGGAAGAATAAATCGAAGATTTAATCTTTTTAAAAAGTTTTCTGATGAAATTTCCTTTGTTATTTTTAAAAATATTGAATTAAGAAATAACAATGGATTAGCTTTAAATTCATCATGCCCCAAATTATTTGAATCCATTAAAATTCCCGAAATATCTCCCATATTTTGATTACTTTGATTACTTCGATTATTTTGATGAATACTTTTAAAATCTATCTCTTCTTCATTTTCTATAAAAATTAAATTCTTTATTTTATCAAAAACATCAAAATTATTATTATTATTATTATTATTATTATTATTATCATTATCATTATCATTATCATTATCATTTTCTTCATTATTTACATTATTAATTTTATTAATATCATTGAATTTAATATTAATATTAGTTTCATAATTAGAATTAATATCAATATTTACATGATTTTTATCCTTAATTTGTTTGGAATTAAATAATTTAAAGATCATATTTCCAATATTATAAAATAAACTTCCAAAAATATTTAAAACAATTAAAATTAGTTTAGATAACATTTTAACACCCTTAAAATAAACATATAAAAAAATAACCACACAATACATATAATATATAAAAATAAAGGAAATCAAGGATTTCCTAACTTAACTTCGTTAAGTAAAATTAAATTTAAAAATAAAATCAAAACCATTTTTAATAAATATATTTAATCATCATTAATTGATTAATTAATTCATTTTAATTATTATTTTATGTTTAATCCAATAAGTTAGATTTAATTTATTCATTTATCTGTGAAATGAGTTGTAAAACTTCATCAGGATTGTTATAGTATTGATAAAAGACATTGGAAACATCATCATTGGATCTAATATTATTTTCAACCATAAAATCTAAAATAGCTTTTCTACGAATTAATTCATTGTTTAAATCATTCATAGTTATTCCTTTAATATCAGCTATTTCTTGCAAAGCTTGGCTTGTCACTTGAATATTTTCTATGTTATCATTTTTTGGATTCCATTGGAAAATTTTATTTAATTGAATTGTTCCTTCTTCCATTCCAACCACTTCACTGACTTCTGTAACTCTTCTAATTGAAACTCCATCACTTCTGTAAATTCTATTTTGCATTATTATCATATCAATAGCTGAAATCATTATTTTTGGAACTTCCATTGGGGGATTTATTAAACGATTTATTGTTTCTCTTGAATTATTGGCATGCAATGTTCCAAAACCTGAATGACCAGTGTTAAGAGCTGTGAATAATGTAATAGCTTCTTTTCCTCTAACTTCTCCAACAATTATTCTGTCTGGACGTTGCCTAAGAGAATTTTTCAATAAATCATCCATAATTATTTCTCCCTCTTTTTCAATGTTTTTTGGTCTCGTTTCCATTCGTAACACATGCTCATGTGGTATTTGAAGCTCTAATGTATCTTCAATTGTGATAATTCTTTCTCGAGGATTTATAAAATTACCTAAACTATTTAATGTTGTGGTTTTTCCAGAACTTGTCCCTCCAGAAATGATAATATTTGAGGGTTTAACACCTAAACCATCTACACTTAACCATAAATGCGCAGCAAGGCTAGAATTCATAGTATTTAATAATATTAAGTCAATTATTGTTAATGGATCTTTTTTAAATTTTCTTATAGTAAGTGTAGGTCCATCAGCAGATATTGGGGATAAAGTAGCATTAATACGAGACCCATCATTTAATCTACCATCTAAAATTGGGGACTGTTGATCTATTCGTCTGTTAATTTGTCTTGCTATTGAATCAATAAGAGATAGAATCTTATTTTCATTGCTAAAAACTAAATCTGTTTCCATCATTCCAACTTGACGATGATAAACAAAAACAGGTTTATTTGTCCCAATAATCATTATTTCCTCTAAATCATCATCATTTAACAAGGGATCTATTTCACCGTAACCAATAATGTCTTGGAAACAAATTTTACTTAAATTATCAATATATTCTTTAGAAAAATTTAATTTTTCTCCATTATTATATTGCTTAACTCCAATTTTGTTTTCAATAAATATTTTTTTTTCAATAAAATTTTTAATATCATTAAATAATTCTTTTTCATCTAAATTAAATTCATTTTCAGAAGAAATAGCTAAATCTACAAGACTATTCCTGATTTCATTTAATAATAATTCTTCATTTTTAGTAAAATGTGGTTTATTAACTTTATAAATTGGTATTTGCATATTATCTAAGCTATTTCTATAATTACTACCATCTTTCATAATATTATCATTATTACTATTACTATTACTATTACTATTACTATTACTATTACTATTACTATTACTATTACTATTACTATTAAAGTCAATATCGCTATTGTTGTTTATATTATCATTATTCTTGTTATTAACGTCATAAAAATTATCAAAATTTTTAATATTGTTTATATTTCTCATTTTTTAATCTCCTTTAATTGGATATATTACTATTTTTTATTTTTAAATTTCGTTTATAATTAAATATCATTATAATTTTAAATAAACTGATTATAATTTTAAATAAACTGATTATAATTTAAAAAAATTAATATATTATAAAATGAAATTATATTATATGGAATTAAAATGTTTATGCGATAACAATTGTATTATAAGTAAAAAAAACATTGAAAATGGTTTAAAATCAATATCTCCATGTCCACGATGTGTAAATATATCTTTGAATAGACACAAAGCTATTAAAGACCAATTATGTTTACCATCAATTAACAATGACTTTGGAAGATGTATTTGTGGAAAAAGACCATTGGATGTTGTCATGGCTCATGTTTTAAAAGTAATGAATGATTTTGGATATGATATTGACACATTCAAACTTCATGACTGTCCTGTTCCACTTCCAAATCCCTTCAAAATAGATAATAATCCTTACAGCCCAAACAATACAATCCATTTAGAAAAAAATTCATTAATACTTCTTTATCCTGATTTTAACAATGAACTAGCTGAAAAAATTATTTCTGAAGTAGATGAGGTAAAAAGTATTTTAAAAGGAAGTTCAAGAGATTTAGTTGGAATAATAAATACTGAGGATCATTTAAAAACTTATGAAGTCTTAAGTGGATGTGATTTTCGATGCGAAATAATAGATAGTCCTAAAGGTAGAATAGCTATTAATAAAGAGCAAAGTAAAGTCCATCTTGAATTTTCTCCTTCAATTGAAAATAAAATTCTTAAACTTGAAAGCTATTTTAAAGCAAAACATTTAACTAAAGATGAAGTATCTAAAATGACGGTTCTTGATGCTACTTGTGGTTGTGGGGCTCTTGGAATTTTTTCTTTGCTTTTTGGTTTTAAAACTGTAGTGTTTAATGATATAAACAAATATGCCACAAAAATGACAGAGATTAATCTTGAATCAAATGGATTTAGAGTAGAATCTATTGAAAATCCAAATGAAAATAATTTGATTGGAATTGGAAACAAATTTAAAGTGTATAATCTTAAAATTGAAGATTTACATAATATAATTGATGTTCCATTTGATATTTGTATAATTGACACATTTCCACAATCAGATGATGAATATTTTTACAATATTGCTAAAACTTTAGCCAAAGAAGTTTTCATGATTTGATTTATTTTAATTTAATCTTTAATTTAAATTCCATTATTTTTAATCAATTTATTTTTAATCAATTTATTTTTACTTTTTTTAATTTCATTATTTTTAATATATACTTATTATTCTTAGTTATTTTTAAATAATATTAAGTATTTTCACATAAACATTGTAAAATAAATAATCATTGCAGGTAAAATCAAAACTCCCATTAATTGCGACTTACTAACATCAAGATAATGAGGTAGAAGTCCTAATGCAGTTGATGTAATTAACATTAATGTTAAATAGGGTATTGGAGCATTGTAGATATATGCAAAGATATAAAGAATCACAATCATCAAGATAATGACAGAAATACTCATTTTTTTATAATCTAATTTCTCCATGATTTGTGTAAAAACATCTCCTAACTTTAAACAGATTATTAAAGAAATAGAAACTGCAACAAGGGAAGAAAGAGTAAATATCATTAAATGCGATATTGTAAATGTTTCAATAAAATAAGAAATATATACAGCAATTCCACTTCGAGGGTTACCTATTAAATAGATACAATAAAGTGAAAAAAGAGTATCTGAAGTATTTAATCCACTAATAGCTGTTAAAAAACCTTTAACATTATCATTTTCACTCCCACCAGTGATTTCTTGAGCCAAAACACTTCCTTGTGCAGGACCAAAACCAGGAAGAAAACCTAAAATAGCTCCAGTTGTTCCACCAGCAAATATTCCTTTTAACATATCTTTATCTAATTTAAGATCGTAGAATCTGTTTTGATGAGGAATAATCGAGTTTTCATTTAAACTAAATAACATCGTGCTTATTCCGAAAAGACCTGTGAAACTACACATTAAAGATAATCCTGATGAAATTGGAGTTTGAAAAACAGTCCATCCTAAAATTCCCGAGAGAATGAATAAAAAAAGAGACCAAATAAATCCCAATTTTCCTTTAGAAAGACGATATATCATGTATAATGAAACTACCAGTAAAATTATCCAGGTATAAGGTTTTATTATCTCATGAATTGGAGGAAGTAAAATTGCAAACAATGGAAGCAGAATTATTGTAACAATAATAGCTCCAAATCCACCAATAGAAACTATCCGAATAGCTTCTTTTGATCTTCCTTCTAAGACCATTTTATGTCCAGGTAAAATAGAAAGAGCTGTTGCTTCATCTGGAACCCCAAGCAACATAGAGGGCACGAATTCAATCATAGCATGAGCTATGGACATGGTCATTAAGAAAATGCATAAAAATTCAGGACTTGTAAATCCTAAAAGAAAAGTAGATGATGCAAATACTATTGCTCCAGCAGTATTCACATGAATTCCTGGAACAAAACCAGTAAATGCACCACAAAGTATTCCTAAAAAGCAAGCAGCTATAAGATCTAACATCTTATCACTCCTTGCGATTGTTTATATCTATGGTTTATATATAATTTAAATTTTAATATATGACTTTTAGTTTTTTAAAACTTTATTTTCAAAAAAGTTATTTTTTAAAATTAAATATCTTAAACATATTTTAAAAATTTACATTAATCTAGTAGTATTCGTGATTTCAACAGTACTTATACCCTCAATATCACTTAATTTCTTTTCAACTTCTTCAGTTCCACCTTCGCCGTCTTCAACAACGAAAACAACAATAAGTGCAACTAAACCAAAAGCTATTGGTTCTTTTTCAATAGAATGAAGTTCTTCAGGAATAACTTTTTTAATAGTTTCTATTATTTTATCTAAATCTACATCCACATCTACAGGCATTAATTTAACAGTTGCTGCAACTTCTCCCATAATAATTCTCCTTTTTGATTTATATTAATTTATATTAATCTATATTCATTTAATTGATTTAATTGATTTATTAAAACAAATATTTAAAATATTATACAACTTTTAAATTCAATTTTTATTATTTAATATTATAATCCATTAAATATCAATATTACTATTGTATAGCATATTAATTTTTAATAATATTAATAGTAATAATAATATTAATAATAGTATTAATAATAATATCAAAATAATCTTAATTTTTTATTTTTTTCTATAAATTTATAATTTTTCATATTTTATGCATTTAGTATCTTTAAAATGATTTGACCAGAATCTAATTTTTAAAGATATTATTATTGAAATTTTTCAATGCTTACTTTTTAGTAATACATATTTAGTAAATTTCTAAATATAGTATATAAATGATTCTTAAGAGTGATTAAAAAATTTCAAACCCTACTAAAAGTTGTCTTAAAAAAAACAAAAATTAATAAGTAACCATAATTTCCATAATATATTATAATTACTTAAAAATAGAAAAAAATAGCATTAATTTTATTATATTTTATAAAAACAATTAATAATTGCTTAATTAACCATATTAACTTGGTTAATTGTCAATTACTTTATTAATTAATTTATATTTATGGTCCTTTAAAACCACATTCACATTCGTAAGCATGTCCAAAAGTTCTACATTTTTCACATCTATAAATAATTTTATCACATTCTGGACATTTAAATTTGACATAAGTATCAATTAAAGGTATTTCTTGCTTACATGATATGCATTGAATTTTATCCATTATTTTCCTCCTTTAATGTAAGTAAATTGAAAATCATAATTGTTATAAGAGTTAATTTCCTTTAAAACTTCCTTTGGATTTTTATTAATTAGAGTTAAAACTCTTTCGGGATAATTTCCATTAACAACAAAACAATCAGCCCCGAATTCAAGTAAAAGTTTAGGCAACATCAAGTCGACAGATGACTCATTAAGGTTAAGTAGTTTATTTGCACTGATACGTTCAATAAAAATTGAATCTTGATGTTTAGGATTTCGGGTATATATACCTTTGACATTCGTAGCTATTAAAAGTTTCGCTTTTAGAATATGTGAAAAATAACAAGCTATTGAATCTGAAGTTACTTCCCATGAATGTTTAAATGGATCTTCTTCTTTTAAAATATGAGAAGTGATTAATATAGGAATAAAACCATCATCAGAAATAGATTTAGCTTCATCAAGAGAATATGCCAGTTTAGTGAAGTTTAATTTGTCATCCACAATTTTAGCTATTATATCCATAGAATCAATAGCTACTTCATGAGCAATATCATCAGAAATAGCTATTTCATCATCAATTTTTCGAATATAATTAGCAAATTCTCCACCACCTAAAATTATTAAAGAATTTGTATTTTTTAGATGTTTAATAAGTTTAATAGCTTTATTTGGAAATAAACTACCTCCAACTTTAACCACCCATTCAATTATATGATCACGACCTTTAAAATATTTTAAATTCCAATAAAAAGATTTGAAATTACGGTTTAATAGAATTTAATTAATTTTAGTATAATTTAATTAATTTTAATATATTTTAATCAACTTTAATATGCTTTAATTAATTCTAATTCAATGATAAATTTAACTTAAGAGTTTTAAATTTTTTGTAACTTTATCAATCTTTTTATCGCTATCTGGACCTATTCCCAAACATGTAACCGTAGAGGGAGGTAATTCTGTTCGTCCTTGATCAATAACAAGGTAATGTGGAAGTTTATTTGCCTTTGCTTGTTTTTCAACTTCTAATAGCTCATCTTCTGAATCTACTCTGAGAACAACTTTAGCATAACCTGAATTTTCCCATTCTTTTATTTTATCTGGATTTGCTTTTTTATAAGCTCCTAAACACGCATGACAACATTGTGCGGCTGTTTTACCTTTTGACATCTTTAATTCTCGCCTTACTACCATAACTTGCTTCATTTTTACATCCTTCATTTTTACATCATATTATCAAATA
>JAISIT010000170.1 GCA_031261915.1 Candidatus Methanoflexus mossambicus | reverse complement strand
TTCTATGATTTAAGTATTACAATTTGCAATATTTTTTCATATAAAATATATTATTAATAATATTTATAATATAATTATTAAAATAAAAAATCTATATATGATTTGCTAGGATGATTATTTCCTATTATTTTTATATGTCTTTGTTAAATGGAAATATTTAAATAGTAAAAAGAATAGATAATAAAGGTGTTTAAATGTGAATATTAAAAATCAGAATTTGAGTTTATTTGAGGACAATCGCAGTAGATTTTACAATGTAGAAAAATATAATGAGCTAATTGATTCTTTTTGCAAGAAAAAAGGATATACATATTTTGAAATCCATCCACTACACGACTTACTCTTTTATGAATATATGGGTCGCAAAGGATGTGAACAACAACTATTAGCACTAATTAACGCAATACTTGAAGATAAAGGATATCCTCCAATAAAAAAAATAGAAATAATAGAAGATAGACGAGATAAAATACACAGATTTGGAGAAAAAAAGACAATACGAGATATAAGAGCTATCACCGATGACAACACAACCATACATCTCGAAGCACAAAGACAAGGACACAAAGGATTCAACATACGACTATTCTTCTATTCCACAGGAGAAATACGATCAACAATAGACGAAGGCAAAAACTACCATGAAATACCCAACATGATACAAATCGCCATAGTCGACGACATCATATTTCCCCCAGTACCAGAATACCACAATATCCTACGCGTATGCTTAGACGGATACCCCGAAATGCGTTTAATCCCACAATATCGATCACATATCATAGAACTACCCAAAGCAACTAAAAATGAAAAATTAGACATTAATAATCCATTACACAGATTCATATTATTTTTCAACCCACACACATCAAAAAAAATAATGAAAAAAATAATGAAAATGGACGAGCAGATAAAAATGGCAAACGACAAACTCATATCCCTATTAAAAAGCCAAGAAGAAGAACATTACAAATTACTAGACAAAATGGCAGAACTAGACCACAACACATTCATATTCGACGCCAAAAAAGAAGGAGAAACCATAGGACTACAAAAAGGCGAATCCATTGGATTAAAGAAAGGTGAATCCATTGGGTTAAAGAAAGGTCGCAAAGAAGGTGAATCTATTGGGTTAAAGAAAGGTGAGGAAAAAGCAAAGATAGAATTTGCTTTAAGACTATTAGATGAAAATGTCCCAATATTAAAAATTTCCGAGTATACAGGACTGTCCATTACAAAAATCCAAAGCTTAAGATATGGAAAATAAAAAAATTAAACAAAAATAGTAATATATAAATAAATTTTACTAATTTTTAATCAATTTTAAATTATAATTTTAATAATATTATTGAAGCTGTTCCACAATTATTATTTTTAAAAAATTATAAAAATAAATTTTAATTTAAATGATTGTAATTTCTAATAATTAAAAATAAAGAGTTAAATAATTTTATTTTTTAATATAAATTTAAAATAATGAATTAAAGTTAATTTTAGACGTAATTAATTATTTAAAATTTCATGAAAATTTCAAATTTGGGGTCATGGGACAGCACCTATTCTTAAAAAAAGATAAAAATAATGAATACCACAATATTTTCTATGTATGCTTAGAATGATGCCCAGAAATGCATTTAGTTCCATAATACAACCTAAACATAATATAACCACCCAAATCAAGAAAAAAAGAAAAATTAGTCATTAATAATTAAGTTTTTATCATTAAATCTTTTTTTTTATTTTTATTTTTATTTTTATTTTCATGATAAAATTAGTCAAAAATCCAAAAATCTTATGATTCTGACTTATTGTAAAAGTTAAAGTAACTTAAGAACCAAAATTTCCCTATGAAAATTTAGTTGTGAGTGTATTTCAAAATATAGTTTTGAGACAAACCAACAATCAAAATCAATTTACTTGAAGCAGTATTCATTTCTTGATAAATTAAGCAAATTAAATTTTAAGGTATCTTAAGATCTTTTTATTTAAATTGAATCAATACATTTTGACAGTGTCGAGAATAATATTCAAAGTTGACAAAATTGGGAATAATTTCGTAATGTTTATATAGTATGTGTTATGTAATATACTTATATGTGAATGATTGATAGTTCTTTGTTATTTAATAATTTTCAGATGGGTATTTTAATTATTAATGAGTTGTATTTATGACATTTTTTAATAAATCATTTAATGATTATTCAGTTATAAGTTTTCATAACTTAAAAACTTTTTTTAATAACTTTAGATGCAATGCTTCTTTTTTAACTTCTTTTTTAACAAATTTCAATTTAACAGATTTTAGTTTCTCTCTCTCTCTCTCTCTCTCAATCAAATGGTATATTCTCCGTGGATTGAGTATTTTAACTTATTTTATTTCTTTTTATTATTTATTTTTTCTTTTATTATATTTGCATATAATCATTTCCATCTTTTTCTTCATTTTTTCTATTTTTTCTATTTTTTCTTTACCTTTTTGTTTTTTATTTTTTGTATTTTTATTGTTTGGAGGTTTTTTTAAAATGAGTATTACTTTTTTAAGTATTTGTAATAATTTTCATGATGATATTTGTTTTTATAATTTATGGATTGTGTAAATAAAATTTTTTAATTTAATTTTTTTATCATGATTAATCATTGAATATATTTTTATTGGCACTGTCAAAATCAACTGGTTGGAAGAAAATTTTAGTGACCATAATTAAAAAAATGCTTAATTTTTGATTTTAATATTTATTTGTTTATTTTTTCTATTTTCATCCAGCGTATT
>JAISIT010000153.1 GCA_031261915.1 Candidatus Methanoflexus mossambicus | reverse complement strand
TAAACACCTACATACCAAATAATAATAAAATCTAACAAATATATTTGTTTAATCAACTATTTAAACATTTTTCATAAGAAAAAAAATTAATCACCAAAATATTTGTGGGACAGCCTCTTAATTTTTATTAAAAAAGTTATTTATATAAACAATAAATTACATAAAAAACATAATAAATTAAAATAATATTGAAAATCTTAAAATGCAATAACAACTAATATATAATGATATAAACTAAAGTGTAATAAACTAAAGTGTAATAAACTAAATAATAATGTATTAATTTATAATTATGGTAATTTGTAATAATATAGTAATAAAATGTATTGTGGGTATATAATGGAGAATTATAATGATATTTACTAAACTTAAGCTTGAAAATTTTAAATCTTATGAAAATGAGGTCATTGAATTTTCACCTGGAATTTCGATTATTGTTGGGGAAAATGGGGCTGGAAAAAGTAGTATATTTGAAGCAATTAGTTTTGCTCTTTTTAAAAAGCATAATGGTAAAATTAATGATTTAATTAATAAATCTAAATTAAATAAGAATTCAAAAATGCTTGTTAGTTTAGATTTTACTGTTGATGGTAATGATTACAATGTTACACGTTCAAGAACACAAACAAATTCAAATTCTGAATTAAGCTTAGTTTCTGGGAATTCCAAACGAAAATTAGCTTCTGGTGAAGGAGAGGTCAATAAACAAATTCAATCAATTTTAGCTATGGAAGATGATTTATTTTTAAATGCAATTTATATTCGTCAAGGAGAAATAGCTGATTTAATCAATATAGCTCCTGCAACAAAAAAAAAGTTATTTGCTAAATTATTAGGTATTGAATCATTAGAAAAAGCTTGGCAGAAAAGTTTAAGTTTAATAAATGAATATAATCGAGATAAAATAAAGTTAAATGAAATTGTTGAAAATTCTAAAAAGCTTTATAATGAAGTTAAAGATAAAAAAATTAGATTGCAATCAAATATTAGTGAGATAAAAGAATTAAAAACTAATATCGCCGAATATGAAAAGGTTTTTAATGAAAATATTCTTAAAAAAGAAGTCTTGGAAGAGATTAAAATAAAATATGATTCTTTCACTATTAAAAAAGATGGGGAACTTAAAAGTTTGGATATTCTTTTAAACAATCAAAAGGATTTAAATGATAAAATTGATGGAATTATTCGTTATGAAAATGAAATTAAATTATTAGAACCTCAATTAAAAAAACTTGAAGTTTATGAAGGGTTTTTAGAGTCAAGTAAAGTTATAGCATCTCTTAAAATGGAAGAAGAGAATATTAAAAAGAATATTGATTCTATTAATGAATATGAACAATATATAACAGATAATAAATTAATATTTAAAGAACATTCTCGTTTAGATTCAGAAATTAAAGCTCTTAATCAAGAAAAAATTAAAATTGAAGGTGATTTAAAACTTTTATCTCAATTTAATAAGGATAAACAAAGAATTTATGATGAAATTAGTGATGCAAACAGTAGATTAGAAGAATTTTATAAAGTTTTAAATGAAAAATTATTCTCTAAAACAAGTAAA
This sequence comes from Candidatus Methanoflexus mossambicus, assembly GCA_031261915.1. Classification (GTDB taxonomy): domain Archaea; phylum Methanobacteriota; class Methanobacteria; order Methanobacteriales; family Methanobacteriaceae; genus Methanoflexus; species Methanoflexus mossambicus. The sequence goes on along the minus strand of JAISIT010000153.1, from coordinate 14,323 downwards.
AAAATTGAAGATTTTGGTGAATTAAGTCGTTTTATTGTTAGCTATTCTAAAGAATTAGAAAAAAAAGAAAAAGAGCTTGATAATACTATTTCCACTATTAAAGATAGTATTTCGAAATATAATGTAAATATAAATAATGCTAAAAATGGTATTAAAGACATTAATTCGTTTAATAAGCAATGTCCTTTGTGTTTATCTGAAATAGATGATGATAAAAAAAATAGTTTAATTGAGAGTTATGAAAAAGATATTGAAACTAATCAAAATTTATTAACTAAGGATGATAAAATTTTAAATAATTTATTTAATGATAAAAAAGAGTTTAAAACACATATTAATAATGTTTTAGAAATTAAATCTCAAATTAAATTTAATGAAAATATTAAAAATGAATTAATTAAAAAAACTTCACAGTTAAAGAAAATCGAAAATGAAATCATTCTCTTAGAACCAAAGAGTAAAAAAATTGCTAGTATTATTGATGATATTGATTTAAAAAATAAAAGATTAAATGAAACTTTGGAGGTTTATGAAGAGTATAAACGAACTCAGGGAGCTCTTCAAGTATTAGAAAAACCATTGGTTTTAAGAGATCGTTTAAATAAAACAATACGAGCTTTTGATGATGAAGTTGCTAAAATTAAGGAAGCTATTGAATTTGATAATTTTTTAAAAGCAGATATTGAAGAAAATATTTTAATGGAAGCTATTAAATCATTAAAATTGGATTATGATAGATATAATACATTACTTGGAATGGTTAAAGATAAAAAGAAATTACTTAAACAAAAAGAAATGCTTTCTGAAGATATTAATATTAAAAAAGAATATACACAACAGATTGATAAACAATTAAATAAAAATTCTTTTGATGAGAAAACTTATGAAAGTATTAACAGAATAACTGAAAATACTAATTTAGAAATTAAAAAATTATCAAATGCTTTAGCAGAGTTAGAAGGGAAAAATTCTGAAATTTCAAAATCTATTGAAAATTTAGAGAATGAATTAGCAGATTTTGAAAAGAATAAAAAAGAATCTGAATCTTTAGGTGATTTTGTTGAGTTATTAACTGATATTAGAGATTTGTATAGTAAAGATGGTATTCAAAAAGAACTTAGAAATAGATCAAGACCAGTAATTGAAAGGAATACTAATTTATTCTTTGAAAAATTTAATTTCCAATATTCTGATTTAAAATTAGATGAAAATTATGATGTTAGTGTATTTGGTCCAACTGGAGAAACCAATATTGATATGGTTAGTGGTGGTGAAAAAATAGCTATTGCTATTGCACTGCGTCTTGGAATATCTAAAAGTCTTTCAGTAAGTAATATTAATACAATTCTTTTAGATGAGCCAACTATTCATTTAGATAGTTTTAGAAGAACAGAATTAATTGAAATACTTAGAAAAATGTCTATTTTACCTCAAATGATTGTTGTTACTCATGATGAAGAATTGGAAACTGTAGCAGACAATATTTTAAGAGTTAAAAAGCAAGATGGAATAAGTAAAGTTAAAATAACTACAGAAATGGATTAGGTGTTTATATGTTTGAAGATGAAAAAGATGATAAAATTTATAATTTACTAATAAGTAAAGGAATTGATAAGAATGATGAGTATCATAAGTTCCTTGAAGCTATTTATTCAAAATCTGATTTTTTATGGAAGGAATCATTTACAACTTCCATTACAACTGTGAATGAGAGTTTTTTTGAAAAAATTGATGTTATTATCATATTATCTGGAATTTATAATCAAAATAAAGAGAATAAAGAAAAAATAGATGGAATGGTAAAAGCTGGAAAAAAACATGACATTCCAATTATTCTTGTTAGACCCTATGGGAGTGAAATAGTTCCAGAATCATTAGAAAAAGAAGCTATTTCTATTGTTGGTTGGAATGGAAACTGTATAGTTACTACAATCAAAGATGCCATTAATGGAGACCTTGATTTTTAACAATAATTAATATGAAAGCAATTTAATTTAGAATATAATTTAAATCATATTAAAAACATTTATTTTTCTATAATTTTTAATATTATTCGTTTTAATATTTTTAATTTTATTAATATTATCAAGTTTATCTTTAATTTTATTAATATTGTTAATTTTATTAATATTGTTAATTTTATTAATATTTTTAATTTTAATAATATTTTTAATTTTAATAATATTTTTAATTTTAATAATAATTTTAATAAAAGTAGTAATGGTAATAATAATAGTAATAATAATCAGAGTAGTAATAATATAAATAATTTTGATTTTAATATTAATTTTAATAATGTTATTGGTTTTGATATGAAAGCAACAGTTTTTGGGTTAGGTGTTGAAGGAAAAGAAGCAGTTAAATCTTTATTAAAATATGGATGGGATGTTTATGCTCATGATTCTAATTTAAACATTGATTTAAATGAATTTAAATTTGATAATTTAGATGATAATTTGAATAATTTAGAAATTGATTTAGGCAATTTAGATCAAAAAAAAGTAGATGATTCTGATGCTATTTTAATATCTCCAGGATTATATAATTTAGATGATTTTAAGATATATAGGACAGATAAATACAAATCTAAATTAATTTCTAATGTTTTAACTAAACATAAGGATATTTACACAATAGCTATTACTGGAACCAATGGTAAAACTACAACCGCAACAATGTTAAAGGATATTTTATCTTGTGGTGGAAAATCTGTTCTTATTGGTGGTAATGCTGGTGGAGGATTTAATGGTTATTTAGATTTAATTTTAAATGCTGAATATGCTTATGATTCTCAAAATAGCTATGATACTTATGAGAACTATAATAATTATGATTATATGATTGTTGAAGTTTGTGATATGACAATTGAATTTGCTAATGATTTTTTTGATATAGATTTAGTTGGACTAACAAATATTGGAAATGATCATTTAAATCATCATAAATCAATAGAAAACTATAAAAATACTGTTAAAAATGTTTTTAAAGATAAAAATATATTTTTAAATTCTGATGATAATTTTATAAATGAATATAAACAGTTTTTAAATAATAATCAAATAGATTTAGATAAACTTCATAATTATGAGTATTATGATGGAAATTTGAATGTTTTAGGGAAATTTAATAGATATAATGCTTCTTTAGCGGAATCAATAGCTAAATATCTTAATATTAATGAAACTACAATTAATATTTCACTTAAAAATTTTAAATCGGTTGAAGGTAGATTAAATGTTTTTAAATCTCATTATTTGAATAATGAATTAAATGATAGAAAAGTTAATAATGAAGAATTTAATAATGAAGAATTTAATAATGAAGAAGATAAATTGAATGATTATTTTGATGTTTATATTGGGAAAACTGATAATTCTCATGCAATTAAAGCTATTTTAGATGAAAAAGATTTTGATATCTTATTTATTGGAACTCCAAGGGATAATGAAACTTTTAGATTAGATATTCTAAATGAAATAGTTTTAAATCATAATTTTAGATATAATACTAAAGATACAAATATTATTCTTTTTAATGGGCTTTCTGATAATTTTAAACCTGCAATTAATAGATTAAATGAAATAAACTATATGGGTAATGTAAAAATAGCTAAAAATATCGATGAAATCATTAATTATGTTCAAGAGTATAGAAAATCTAAAAATAACTTTACAAACCATAAAAATAAAGCTATTTTCATTGGAGGAAATGGACAAGAGAATATTAAAAAAATTCAAGATATTTTTAATGATTTTTCTTGTAACTAATGTTTTTAATTGTTTTTTTTTTAAAAAAAATTAATTTACTTTAATGATTATTTATTAAATCAAATGTAGGAAAGTGAGTCTCAATACTTATGTTTTTTTTAAGTATTAAGAATAAAATGGACAGGATATAATAAATAATTGCTATTAAATAAAATATTAAAGACGTTATTATAATTAAATCCATTCACACCACCTCCGCTTGTTGTTAAAAGCAAAGCATAGCGTTTAGATTATATGATGCAATGCTTTTACAAATAATATTAAATTAAATGAAAGCATTTTATACTCACTGACCTACATATTAATTTATTAATTTTAAGTATTAAAATAATAACTATTTGGAACAAATAGAAAAATATATATATGGTTAAAATAAAATTATATATGTTAGATGAGATATAGCTGAAGTCACCAAAATTATTTTTGGTGGCTTTTTTTTTAATTTGATTTGTGTGGGCTAATGATTTATTATTTAAATTAAATACTTTATTTAATTCTATTTTTTAATGTATTTTTTAGAAATAAGAGAGTATTAAATAAATTTAAGATTTTTTTATGATTTCTTCGGGTATTTAATGTTTTAAATTCTTTTTTTTTAAAAGCCAAGTTACTCCAATGAGATTATCTTCTAAATCTTCACTTTCTGCTTTCTGATTTTCAATATATTCATCAAATAGATCTTTTTTATCTGGATATTTTTCTTTTAATTCTTTTGCTCTTTTTTCTATTTTTTTAGTGTTATATTCATTTATTTCTTTTTGTAAATTTATATCTGATTTTAAAGTTTCAATTAAGTGTAAATTATTCTTTTTAAATATTTCTTTCCACTCATTAAGTGTAAAATATTCATAAGCATCATATTTAATTTCTTTTTTATTTTTTATATATGCTTCATCTATTAAAATATACCCATCATCTTTTATTGTTTGTTTTAGTTTATTTAAAGTTTCATTTGGAGTTCCAAGGACATCTTCTACTGCACCAAAAATAACAATATCATAGTCTTTTTTATTTTCAACAGATTTGTTTATATCTTCTATTTCAAAGCTACATTTATTTTCTACTCCATTAATTATTGCTTTTTTCTTGGCATATTCAATAAATTCTGGAATAATGTCTATTCCTCTAATCTTTATATTTAATTCTTTAGATAAATTTATACTAATAGCTCCTTTACCACAAGCTAAATCTAATATTTTTGTATTACTATCAATTTCAATATTCTTTTTTATTAAATAAATCATATCTTCAGGACTACTACCTAATTCCCACAGATCTTGTAATAAATAGGGTAAATATGATAATATCTCTGATTTATTTGCTGTTAATGAGCTAGCTATTTTTATTTTAACATTTTTTGATATTTTAGAGTAGTATTCATCATCTTCAGAGATATATTTTGACTTATATTTCATAATATTCTCTTTTGAAAAGCTATTATTATTTTCACTCATTATCATCACATTTTTCTTAAAATCTATAATTTAACATACATATTAAATTATATTAATTATATTAATTAATTATATTTTGTAAATGTTAGTATATGATTAAAATATTATGTAATAATATTTAATTATTTTTTGATTATATTAAAATAATGTCTTTTTATACTTGCAATTTTGAATTTTTATCATATATTATCTTCTTTCGCTTTTTTTCATAATTCTTTAAAGAATTAATATTTTTTTAATGTTTGTTTTTATTTAAATGAATTATTTAATATTTTTAAGCTAAATTAATTATTAAAAAAAATAAATAGGAATAAATATGATCTTAAATAAAAAAATAAATAGAAACACTATTTAAAGAAATATTTATAAATAATAAATGAATTATTGGAAAATAAATAGATAATAAAACGATTATACAACAATTAATTTAACATGTTTATAAATTTATCAAAGCTTTTATATATAATAAGTTTCATATCTATTTACATAACTATCATGATTTATCATTATAAATTTTTTTTATATCTCTTAACTATTAATAATTCAAAGTTTATTTAATTTAGTGACTATTATAAGTATTTAGTGACTTTTAGTAACTATTTAGTAAATAATGTATATATTTATATAAAACTTTTAAATTAAAGTTTAAATTAAGTATATTAAATTAAGTAATTAACTTTGTTTATTTCATTAAATGTTTTGAAGATATTAGATTAATTTAATTAGATTTAATTAGATTTAATTAGATTTAATTAATTCAGTAATCGATTTTTGATAAATTTTAGATATTATTTTTGAAATATTTAAAAATCATTTAAATAATTTAAGTAGCTATTCAAAAAGAATATCTGCTAAATATTTGTTTATATGTTTTTTAGTTTTAAAAAACTTTATATATGATTAAAATAAATTATTTACTTTTATTATTTTATAAATTTTATAATTTATTACTATTGTATTATACTATTTTATATAATATTAATTCTTAAAATAGCAATAATAATTTAAGAATATACAATAATTTGTCATAATTAGGAGGCAAAGAATGTCAGGTCTTAATGAGATGTTTAATCCAAGTTCTGTAGCTGTTGTTGGAGCTTCAAATGCTGTTGGTAAAGTTGGTCATATCTTAATTAACAATATAGTAAATGATGGATATGAAGGTAAAATTTATCCAATAAACCCAAAAAGTGAAGAAATTCAAGGAATAAAAGCATATAAAAATGTAAAAGAGTTGCCTGAAGTTCCAGATTTAGTTGTAATTTCTATTCCATCCCCATTTGTAAATGAAACCCTTCGTCATTGTGGAGAATTTGGAGTTAAAAATGTTGTAGTAATAACTGCAGGATTTAAAGAAGTTGGAGGAGAAGGTGTTAAATTAGAAGAAGAAATGATTTCTATTTTAAAAGAATTCAATATGAATCTTATTGGTCCAAATAGCTTAGGAACAATTGACACTCACACACCATTAAATACTTCATTTTCACAGATGATGCCACCTAAAGGCAATATTGCATTTATTTCCCAAAGTGGGGCTATGATGGTAGCTATTATAGATTGGAGTGTTACTGCAGGAATAGGATTTTCAAAAGTCATAAGTCTTGGAAATAAAGCAGGAAATACTGAAATTGAGTTACTTGAATTTTTAGCTGACGATGATGATACATCTGTTGTAATAGCTTATCTTGAATCTATATCCGAAGATCCAAACTTTGTTAATCACCTTAGAAAAGTTTCTGCTAAAAAACCAGTTATAATCTTAAAATCTGGTTCAAGTGCAGCTGGAGCAGAAGCAGCTTCATCACATACTGGTGCGTTGGCTGGAAGTGACCTTGCATTTGATACTGCATTTAAACAAGCAGGAATATTTAGAGTCACAACAATGGACGAGCTATTTGATGTTGCATTAGCATTTAGTAAATGTCCAATACCAAAAGGAAGAAATTTAGCTATTATCACAAATGCTGGTGGTGGGGGAGTAGTATCTGTTGATGCAATGGAAAGATTTGGTTTAAATCTTGTTCAATTTGATGATGACACTACTGCAAAGCTTAAAGAAGCAGTTCCAGATGAAGGAAGTGTTAAAAATCCTATTGATGTTTTAGGTGATGCTCCTGTTAGCCGTTATCATGATTCATTAGAGATTGTCCTTAAAAATGATGATGTTGATAATTTAATTGTTATGGTTTGTCCTACAGCAACTGCTGATGCTGATGGAATAGCTGATGCTATTATTGATGCTTCTAAAGACTTTGATAAACCAGTTATTGTTGTAAATATGGGTGGACCAAGTTTTATTAATGCAGATAAAACTTTAAGAGAACATGGTATCCCAACTTATGTTTTCCCAGAAACTGCAGTTAAAGTTGTAGATTACCTTGCTCGTTTTGAAGCAGTTCAAGAGAGAAATTATGATAATCCAATAGCTGCAATTGATGATGTTGATAAAGCAGCTGTTGAAGCTATTTTTGATAAAGTTAAAGCCGATGGTAGAGATACATTACTTGGAAGTGAAGCTTATGCGGTAGCTACTGCTTATGGTATATCTGCTGCTCCAATTATTTTAACTACAACTAAAGAAGAAGCAGGCATTGAAGCAGAAAAAATGGGATTCCCTGTTGTTTTAAAAATAGCTTCGGATAAAATACTCCATAAATCTGATATTGGTGGAGTTAAAGTTGGAATAAATTCAAAAGATGAAGCAGAAGCTATTTTCACAGAGATAATTGACAATGCTAAAAAAGCTCACCCAGATATTGTTCCTGATGGTGTCGAAGTTCAAAAAATGATGGATAGTGGAATTGAAGTTCTTGTAGGTATGATTAGAGATAAACAATTCGGTCCAATGATTGCTTTTGGTATGGGTGGAGTTTTAGTTAATTTATTAGAAGATGTTTCATTTAAATTAGCTAATGGAATGACAAGTGATGAAATTGATGAACAATTCAACAATACAAAGGTATCTACATTATTAAAAGGTTTCAGAGGCGATGCTGGTGGAGATATAGCTGAAGTTAAAGAAGCTATTAAAAGAGTTGCAAGATTAACTTTAGATTTCCCAGAAATATCAGAACTTGATATAAATCCTATTTTTGTTTATGAAAAAGGATCAAGTGCTTTGGATGTTAAAATAAAACTTTAATTAGTTTTTATTTTTAATTTTTTTATTTTTATTTTAGATTTTTTTTTAACTTTTTCTTTTTTTAGATTTTTTTTTAACTTTTTCTTTTTTTTAGATTTTTTTTATTTTTAACTATTGAAAATATTAATTTATAAAAAAATAAAAGTTATTTATATCAAAAGTAACAAATTTATTATTAATAACTTAGTAATATTTATATAGTATTAATTAATAATAATTATTTAATACTTTGATATTTTTAGTATTCTTGATATTTTTAAATATTTCAATATTTATTATTAATATTGGCATTAGTAATAATATTAATATTATTTGTATTGTTATTATATTTATTATTATTTTTAATATTATTATTTTTAATTTATTTTAATATTATTATTTTTTAATATTTTTTTTAATTAGATATAACATTTATAAATTTTATTGGAATTGTTATTATGGTAAATGTATCAATTATTGGAGCGAGTGGGTATACTGGAGGAGAATTAATACGTTTGTTGGAAAAACATCCGAATGTGGAAATTGATTCAGTTACTTCTCGTCAATATGAATCGCAACCAGTCTATGAAATTCATAAAAACCTAAGAGGGTCTGATCTTTTATTTGAAAATTTAAAACCAAGTGAAATTAGCTCTGAAATAGTTTTTACTGCTACACCTCATGGTAGTTCAATGAAAATTATTCCAGATCTTCTTGAAAACGGTTCTAAAGTCATAGATTTAAGTGGAGATTATAGATTTAGGGATTTTTCTAAGTATGAGAAGTATTATGGATTAGACCATACTGCACCACTTGATGCTGTTTATGGGCTTCCTGAAATTTATAGAGAAGAAATAAAAAAAGCTAATTTAATAGCTAATCCTGGTTGTTTTCCTACTGGAGCTATTTTATCATCTCTTCCTTTATCAAAATCTCAATTAATTGATAGAATAATTTTTGATTCTAAAACTGGTGTTAGTGGTGGGGGTATTTCCCCGTCTGAAGCTTTCCATTTTCCGAATGTTAGTGATAATGTAAATCCTTACAATATTGTTGCCCATAGGCATGGACCAGAGATTCAACAAGAACTTCAAGAATACAGTGATGTTAAGGTTTCTTTTACTCCTCATTTAGTCCCTGTTATTCGTGGAATACTTACCACAGCTCATAGTTTTCCTGATTTTTCTAAAATTACAAGTAATAATGATATTAGTAAAGATAATTATATTAGTAAAGAGAATACTATCAGTAAAGATAATGATATTGAATCAATTGTTGAATATATTCATAATTTATATTTAAAACAATATGATGGAGAACCATTTGTAAAAGTCTTAGATATTGGTGAAATTCCTAAATTAAGTAGTGTTAGAGGTTCTAATTTTGCTCACATTGGTGGATTTGAGATAGATGAAAATGGACGGCTTGTTATTATTTCAGCTATTGATAACCTTGTTAAAGGTGCTTCAGGTCAAGCTATTCATAATATGAACTTAATGTGTGGATTTAAAGAAGACGAAGGAATTTCACATTATGGTATGGCTCCGTAGTTTATTTTTTAATTTTTAAGCTATTTTTATAATAAATACTATTTTTAATAGTTTTATTTTTAATACTTTTAATTTTATTTTTAATAGTGTTAATATTTTAAATTTTATTTTTAATAATTTTAATAATTTTAATAATTTTAATAATTTTAATAATTTTAATAATTTTAATAATTTTAATAATTTTAATAATTTTAATAATTTTAATAATTTTAATAATGAAATAGTTTATATTTTGATCAAACTTTTTTTAAAAGTTTGTTTTAATTATATGATTGAAAAGGATATTATTAAATAATGAGTTAAAACAGGTATTAATCTTTAAAAATATTGATTTATATTTAAAACATGTATTGGTATTTAAAATAGAGTATTTTGGTGTTTAAAACAGTTATTTGGTGTTTAAATGATTAAAAAGTTGATGGATAATTATAAAATATTAATAGCTATTCCTGTGATTATCACTCTTATTATGTTGGCGGTAGTAGCTATACAAGGGTTAGATCAAGGTATAGAGTTACAAGGGGGAACAATAGCTTCAATTAAATTAAATGAGCCAAGTTCCTCATCAGCAGTTACTGAAAAGTTAACAGATATTGGAGTTAAGGAAATTAAAATCTTAAATAACAATGGAAATGATTTAACTGTTCAGTTTGGAAGTGGATTTGATTCTTCGAAATTTAAAAATGAAGTAAGTTCTATGGGAACGGTAGTTAATTATTATGAAGTAAGTCCTGTTCTTTCACAGGAAGCAATGGATCAAGTGGTATGGGCAATTCTTTTTGCATTTATATTTATGGCAATAACTGTTTTTATAATATTTAGAGAGTTAGTTCCAGCATTAGGGGTTATTTTAGCTGCAGGATGTGATATTATAATAGCTATTGGTGGAATGAGTATATTTCATGTTCCACTTTCAATAGCTTCTGTTGGAGCTATTTTAATGTTAATTGGTTATAGTGTAGATACAGATATACTCCTAACCACACGTCTTTTTAAAAGAAAAGAAGGAACAATGGAATATAGAGCTCAAGAAGCTATGAAAACAGGAATTACAATGTCCATAGCTGCAATAGTTTCTATGGTTGTTTTGTATCTTGTTACTATGATTTATATTCCTGAAGCTACTACTTTAAGTGATATTGCTGCTGTTTTAATTTTAGGGCTTTTAGCAGATATAATAACCACATGGTTTATGAATCTTGGAATTTTAAGAATGTATTTAGGTAAGGGTAAGAAAAATAAATAAATTTTATTAACAATGTTTTTAATGGTGATTTTATGGCTAAAAGTAGAATAAAAGAATTATTTACAGATAAACAAGTGGTATTGTTAATTCTAGTTGTTTTGGCTTCGCTTGTCTGCCTTTCTGTTTTTGGAATGAGTCAAGGTTTAGATTTAAAAGGAGGTTCTCTACTTCAACTTCAATTAGAAAAACCAGTTGATAAAGGAACAATGGATATTGTAACTACAGTAATTGATAAAAGATTAAATTTATTTGGTGTTAAAGATGTAAAAGTCAGATCAAGTGGAGATCAGATGGTGATAGTTGAAATGGCAGATGTGACTCCTGAGGAGATAGCTCGGCTGATAGGAAATCCAGGAACATTTGAAGCTAAAATAGATAATGTTACTGTTTTAACTGGAGCAGATGTTGAAAGTGTTGATATGTATACTTTAGAAGATACTACATGGCATGTTCCATTCCATATATCTCCAGAGGGTGCAAAGAAATTTGCCGAACTTGCAACAGGAAAACAAGGTGAAGCTGTTGAAATGTATTTAGATGGTAATTTAATTGATGAAAATCCACCAAAACTTTCAGCAGAACTTGCAACAGGAAATGCAGTAACAGAACTTGAAGTAACTGGTGGAGAAGATACTAAAGAAGATGCTGATAAAGAAGCAAATGAAGTCTACACTGTTTTAAAAACAGGATCTATTCCAGTTAAATTCCATGTTGCAGGATCATCTACAATATCTCCAGAATTAGGTAAAGAATTTTTAAATGGAGCTATTATTGCAGGTTTGCTTGCAATATTGGGGATAGCTATTGTTATTTTCCTACGTTACAGACGTCTATTTTTAGTTGTTCCTATTTTTATTACAAGTATATGTGAAGTTTTAATTGTAATGGGTATTGCTTCGGTTATTCACTGGAATATCGATTTAGCAGCTATTGTTGGTTTAATAGCATCTATTGGAACAGGGGTTGATGATCAGATAATAATTACTGATGAAGTTTTAGCTAAACAAGATGATGGAGATAATTCAAAAGCTAAACGTAGACGAAGAAGAACAAGAAATCGTTTAAGTGTTAAAAATGCATTATTTATCATTTTTGCTTCTGCAGGAACATTAATAACTGCTATGTTACCTTTAACTTATGTTGGTTTTGCAAGAGGAGCCAGTGGTATAGGTGTTCTTTCTGGTTTTGCATTTACAACTATTTTAGGTGTTTTAGTTGGAGTTTTCATAACAAGACCTGCTTATGCTAAATTTGTAGAGATATTTATTAGATAATATATAAATGATTGTGGATTTTATTCAATTTATTTTTTAATTAATTTTTAAGATTAAAAATGAACTTTTAAGTAAAACTTTTTTTTACTAATCCTCTTTATTTGTTACTATTTATGGGATTAAAATGAAATTTAATATTAATTTTATATTTTTTTTCGGTGCACTTGGTGGATTTCTTTTTGGATTTGATTCTGGGATTATTTCAGGTGCAAGTCCTTTAATTGAAAGTACCTTATACTTAAGTGTTGAAAAAATTAGTTTTATAACTTCTTCTGTCCTTATAGGTTCTGCAATTGGTGCATTGAGTATAGGGTTTATATCTGATAAATATGGTCGTAAAGTAACTCTTATTGGTATTGCAGTTATATTTATTATTGGATCACTTGTATCTTCTATTGCTCCTGATTTTATAAGCTTAATATTTGCTAGAATATTGTTAGGTTTTGCAATAGGTGGTGTTTCATCACTAACTCCAACATACTTAGCAGAAATAGCTCCTGCGAAAAAAAGAGGGCAATTTGGCTCAATGTTTCAATTGATGATTACATTTGGAATCTTAACTGCTTATTTAGCAAATCTTTTCCTTTTAAATCACCATATTTTGGGTATAAATGATTGGAGATGGATGTTACTTAGTTCAGTAATTCCTGGTGTGCTATTATTTATTGGAAGTTTGTTTATTCCAGAATCTCCTCGTTATTTAATAGCTAAAGGAAAAATAGCTGAAGGAAAATCTATTTTAAACTTTTTCCGGGAGGGTGAGAAAAATAGTGATGTTGAAAATGAATTTGAAGAAATTAAAAAAATAGCAATTTTACCAAAAGGAAGTTTTAAGGATTTATTTAAAATAGCTAAACCATCTCTTATTGTTGCCATTGGAATAATGTTTTTATCCCAATTAATGGGAATAAACTCAATAATTTATTATTGTCCTCAAATATTTATAAAAGGATTTAATTTTCCAGAATATAATGCTATAATTATTTCTATTGGAATAGGATTTATTAACTTCTTAGTAACTATCATAGCCCTATATATAATGGATAAATTCAATCGTAAATCTATTTTAACCTTTGGATCCATTACAATGCTAATTTCACTTCTTGCACTTACAATACTTGATTATACATTTCCTATTGAAACTGTAGCTACTGTTTCAATCATATTAATAGCTATTTATATATTTGGGTTTGCTATTTCATGGGGTCCTATTTCTTGGTTAATTATATCTGAGATTTTTCCTCTGCAACAAAGAACAAAAGGAACTGCTATTGGTTCTCTTGCAAATTGGATAGGAAATTGGATAGTAACTCAATTCTTTTTAGTCTTACTTATAGGATTTAATAATCATATTGGAGGACCATTTGCAATATTTGCGATATTTGCATTTATTTCAATATTCTTTGTAAGATACATGGTTCCAGAAACTAAAGGAAAGAGTCTTGAAGAGATTGAAGAAGAACTTCGTTTTAATTCTTAAATCTTTTTCAATTTATAATTCTTTTTTAATTTCTAAGACTTTTACTTCCAGATAATCTTGTATTGTAAACTTATTGGCTCTTTGAGTCGAGTATTACTTTTTTTCGATATTTTCATGTTATTTTTTAGTGGTTAAGGAATCTTTTTTTGATTTTTTCTTAAAACTTTTTTATTCTTAAAACTTTTTATTTTTATTTTTATCATATATTATTTGTTATTTTTTGATATTTTATTGATTTTTCATTTTTTTTCTTATTTTAGTAATTTTTAAATCTAAATATTTATATATTTTTTTTATATATTTTTTTTATATATTTTGGCACTGTCAAAATCAACTGGTTGGAAGAAAATTTTAGTGACCATAATTAAAAAAATGCTTAATTTTTGATTTTAATATTTATTTGTTTATTTTTTCTATTTTCATCCAGCGTA
>JAISIT010000097.1 GCA_031261915.1 Candidatus Methanoflexus mossambicus | reverse complement strand
CTACAACTTTTGGATTAAGTAATGGATTGATTAATCAAAGTCAATACTCAATTTTAACAGCAGTTTTAGTTGTAAGTGCAATAATTCCAAGTTTAATAGCTGAATGGAAGTTTCCAATTACTAATAATAAATAATATTATTATTACTATTATTATTACTACTACTGATTTTTTAAAAGCTATTTTACTCAAACCCATCTGAAATAGGTAATAAAAAGATTAATTTATTAAAAGATATTTAACTAAAATTCATATTCGTGAAGATTACATACATCATATATTTTTGTATGTGTTTCAATTAGATTTTTACAGTGAAATAATGGAATATCATCAGTGATAAAAGCTAATTTGAAAATATTTGAATTATATGAAAGATCATGAGCATCTAATATGATGTTCATATCATTTCCTAATTTTTTCAAGCTATCTTCACCATCAACACAGTTTTTTAGTAATGTTTCTATTTTAGGATAAAGTTTAGTTCTTTCATGCATGTTAATTTGTTTGTAACAGTCAGATTTGAATTTAATAGCTATTTTTTTAAAACTTCGTTTATAATCCTCTAAATATCCAATAATTTCACTTGATAAAATTTTTTCATTAAAATTTGCTGAATTCCATATATCATTTACAATAATTTTTATAGACTTTTGTGTAAAATATTGGTTTTTTAAACTAAATATAATATCAATCAATCTATTTTTATCTAAAATTTCTTTAATATCATTTAATTTAGATTTTATTGAATAAATAAAATCTTCAAGTATTAATATTTTATTATTAAAAACTTTTTTGAATTCATATTTAACATTTTTAGACCAGTATATTAATGATTTTGAATTAAAAGCTGTTTTTGCTTTTTTATGCTGTGGATCTTGAATAAAACAATATCCTATTGGGATATTATTATCAAAAAATAAAGTTGCCATTTAATCAATCTTTTCTATTATTCATTGTATTTTAAAGTGTTAATTTTCATTTCCAAGAACTTTAAATGTTTCCTTTATCGATTCATCATAGTTTTTATTTGATGAAAAAAAATGAAGATAAAATATTTCATTTTGCTTTTCAAATATTTCATCATAACTGTTGAAAATCTTTTCATATTCTATTGAAAACTTTTTTTCACTGTTTAAATATTCATCATTCATTATTCTAATTTTATTGGAAATAAAATTTTTATTTTCTTCCAAAAGCCATATTATGAAAAGGTATTCTTCGTTAGAAAGGAATTTAATTTTATTTTCATTTATAAAGAAATTTAACATGTCTTGAATTTCAGATATTGAAAAAATTTCTCTTTCCATTAGTTCATTATCTTTTAATTTAACTTTATATATGGATAATACTTTATCTAAAGCAATGAAAGATTCTAAAATATTATCCGTAAATTCATCATGTGTTTCATGTTTAATTTCAGTTATTTTATCATTTTTTAAAATATGATTTTCACAGATTTTTAAAAAATCAACTAACATTGCAAAACCATTATTTATCCCATCTAATAAAAAAATTGTATTAGAATTGATAATATTATTTATTTGCATTTTATATTTCCTCAATGTAAAATTTATTGTATAAAACTATTGTGTGTATATCCTAAGTATAAATATTATTTTAAATTTTATTTTTTATTATTAAAATATTTTTGCATAATACTAAATATAGAAATAGGTAATAATATGGTTAATTTATTACAAAAGATTTAAATATTGATATTAAATCTAAATCAGTTGAATATAGAAAGTTTATCTAATTTTAGAATATCAGTGATATTTGTTTTATCCATTATGGATTCTAAAGATTTGATTAAATTATAATCTGCTGTTACAAATGTTAAATTATTCAATTGATAGGATAAATCATTAGCATCTAAGCATATTTGCCAATCTGGGAAGTGAATATCATTTTTAATGAAAATTTGTTTCAAATTGTCATAATTATCAGTTTTAGGATGTAAAATAAATTGATTAATGCATTTTTCTAATCTTGTAAAAGAAAATTTCTTAAAATTAAATATTAAATCTTCAATATAAGTTAGTAATTGATTTTTAGAAATATCATACCCTCCCTTATCATTCCATAAAGACATTACAATCCTTTCACGGTCAATAGATTTATTTTTACTATTTTCAATCTTAATTTGTAATTTATGAGATAACTGTATTAAATCACTTTCATAAAATGTTTCTTTTTTGTTGATTAAAATTTCTTGATTTAATTGTTCTAAAAATTTAATATATTCTTTTATTAATTTATTAAAGACTTTAAATATCTCATCTAAAACTGTTTGTGAAAAATAAGATTCAATATGATTACTAATGAGTTCAGTAGCTTTTTCATGCCAAGGATCCCATTTAAATATGTATCCAATACAGACATTGGTATCAAAAAATAAAGACGTCATATTATCCTCATTAATTCATTGTTTTATATAAATCTTCAATCACATCTTTATAATCTTCATTAAATTTAGCTATTTTTGTATAGAAAAAATATTGTTTTGTGAAAAACTTTTCTTCAAACTTTTCATATTCTTTAAGATATGTTTTATTTTTATTATTAAAATGTTTTAAATCCTGATTTTTGAATATAAATTCAATTAAATTTATAAAATCGTTTAAAATATCATTTAAGAAGTTAAGTTCTTCTTCTTTATTTTTATAAAGGTTATCTTTAATAATTACTTTCATCATTCTCTGGATTTCTAAAAAATCATGATATTCATTAGTTAAATTGTATTCTTCTAAAAAAGAAAGTATATTATTTACTTTAATAAACATGTCATCAATCATATATTGATACATAAATTCAATTATTTTTTGCTGAAATATCTCATTAATTAAATCTTGTGATTTTTCTTTAATTTCATGTAAATATTCTTTTAATTTAATAGGAATCTCTTTAATAGATTCTATAGTATTTTTTAAATCATATCCAACACTATAATTTCCAACATGATTATTTAAATTAGTTATATGATTCATTAATGTAACCCCAATCATTTTTAGTACATTTATTACTATTTTATAAGACTTTATAAACTAAATATCATTTTATAATTTTATTTTTTATTATTAAAATATTTTTAGATAATACTAAATATGAAATTTATATTATTTAAATATAATCTTATCTTTGAAATATAATTTTCTAACCAACCTTGAAACACAACCAATTATTAATATATTTATGGTGATTATAATAAGAACTATCAATAAAAATTATATAATATAATATATAACATAAAATATAAATATAAAATAAATTAACTTGAATAACTAACT
>JAISIT010000069.1 GCA_031261915.1 Candidatus Methanoflexus mossambicus | reverse complement strand
TAATATCAAAAATATCATATTTATAATCATAATTAACATCAATAGTTATTACTTCAGATTTCATGTTCTCTCAACCTCCTATTTATTGAAGTAGTATAAATTGTAATTACTATTAATTTACCTATATTTTCATCTATTTCTATAACAATATATAAATCTCTGGATTTCTTCGTTTCATGAGGATAAATCAATTTAAACCTATTACTACGAGTTTTTATAAGTCCTAACAAATCTTTTTCAATTATACATTCTTCAATATATCCTAAATTCACATTTCTTTGATTTGATTTTTGTATTAAATGTGAAATCAATTCAATATCATTACTATCAGCATTAATAATAATATTTAATGCTTCAGCTAAATTATAATCTTTAACAATATTAATCAACTGCCATTTATGTTTATTAAAAGTAATTTTGTTTCTTTTATAATATAAACTTTTTCTTATTATTTTAATACTTTTTTATATTTTAACCATATTTTATTATTAGGTAACATCATTTTTCTTAGAACTACTATTAGCTGTTATCTTAATTAATTTTTTACTATGTTTGATAGCGATATTATGTTTTAGTCCCCTTTTCTTTTGGGGTTGTCTAAATATTAAAGATTGGAAGCAAAAAGTTGGGTATATGTTTTAGTCCCATTTTCTTTTGGGATTGTCTTAATTAATAATATTTCTCATTTATTTCACATTTGGAAGTATAATATAAACCATAATAAGTGAAAGAATAAGTATTATTAAGCATATCATATAAAACTACATATTTAAACCTCCTCAAAGAATTTATAAACTTTAAAAAATATTTAAATTTCATGGGTACGAATATTCTAATACACACTCACATTTCATTTATCCAACTCCATATATTTATCAAATAGCATTTTCAAACATGATAACGCTTTATTTATATTATCAAAATCATAATCATATCTCGAAGCTATTTTCACAATCCAAGATTCTAAATTAGATTTATTATTTAAATTAATTTTTTGCACATGAAATGCATTAGTATATTCTTTAAAATCTTCATGTTCAAAAAACATAACATTTCCCACTATTAATTCATTTTCTGTCCAGCTAACAATATAATTCAAATATTCTTTCATTTCCCCTTTATACAAATATATTCCTAAATCTTCAGATTCCCATTCATCAGAATTAGACCTGTCCTGAAGTATTATCTCTGCGACTTTCATGTCATCTATACCATAATCTTCAAATATTTTATACTCATCTAATCCATTATTTCTAACTGATGGATTTCGAACTGTATATTTTTCCATAAACTCTTCATTTTCCATGATTTTTACTCCAATATTAATATATTATTACCATATAATATCTTTGTTATATAATCCATTTTTTAAAAATTTTATAATATAGAAATAATTATAAACTATTTAAATAGATTATATTATTTAATTTAATCTTAATTTTTAAAAATAATGTTAAATAGAATTAAAAATTATTTAAAATCAATTTTTAAAATAATATTATTTAAACAAACATTTTTTGCAATAAACTTTTTTTAAATTCTTGCAATTCTTTTAACTGAAAATCTACATTTTCTATTTTATCATCAATATCCATTAAAAAATTAGATATTTTTTCTTGTTCTTCAAAAATAGGCACATTAATCTTAAAATTCTCAATATCTCCTTTTTGAATATTTGGCAATCCACTACCCACTCTTAATTTCATTATTGAATCCTGTAAATATTTCAATTCCTGAAATAAAAATAAATTATGAATATTAATTTTGAATTTATCAACAAAATAACAATGTCCACCACACCAAAATTTTTCTTTATTGAACTTTACATAACCACATGAATTACCACCTTCACTGATAGTAATCGTATTTTCGCAAGTATTCCAATTATTAATATACCCTGATGGTTCAATTCCTCCATTCAAAACATAATATCTACCATCAATAATCATATCCGATTTATTAAGTTGTGATCCTTTTTTTATAGCAATTATATCCTTTAATCTTTTTTCTTCCCAATCGGGATAATCTTCACCGTTTTCGTCTTTAAATCTTAATTCTTGAGAAAAAATCAATTGCATAATCTTTTTTTTATATTTTTTCCATAAAATGAAAATATTTTCTAAATTAATTATTTTTTCATCAGTGATTGACAAAAAATTAGCAACTTTTCGTTGTTCATTAATTGTTGTTAATGGAAATTTAAAATTTTTCATATCCCTTTGGAAGATATGAGGAATACTACTACCTGATTTTAACATCCATAATAAATTAAAAAAATATTTTGACTTCAGAATTTGATAAAAATAACTGGAATCAACAAGATTATTTTCAAATCGAACAAGCATCATAGTGCTATTAATAGTTGCATTTGTTTTTAAATCTTGGATTAATGCAGGATTTCCTAAACTTCCATCCTTTGAAAAAATAATATCTCCATTTTTTAAAGCAATTTCTTTTGATTCTTCATAACGCTCTTGAGAAATATGATCACAGGATTTCCAATCAATTACTCCATTATGTATATGCTTGCCTGCAATCAAATAAGGTCCTTTTTTAGTATATTCTGATTGTTTTAAGTTTTTCCAACCAATTCTTCCACGAATAATGGCCAAATCACCTAATTTTTTTTCTTCCCAATCATCCGAGAATTCTTTAAATCTTAATTTTGGTTTAGAACCCATGATAATCACCTAAAATGGAGTCCTAATTCCTAATTCATCACAATATTTTTTAATTTTTTTATCTATTTCTTGTGACTCTTTATTTAACTTTATTATTTCATCAACAACTTTATCAAGGTCTATTGGTTCTTCTTCTTCAAAGGTATCTACATATCTTGGAATATTTAAGTTGTATTCATTTTCTATTATTTCATCCATTGTTGCTATGTGTGAAAACTTCTCTATTTCTTGTCTATTCTCATAGGTAGTTATAATTTTATCAATATCTTCGTCTCTAATAAAATTTTGATTTTTAACTTTTTCAAAGTTTTTAGAAGCATCTATAAATAATATATTGTCATTTTTGTCTCTGTCTTTTTTAAATACTAAAATCACTGTTGGAATACTTGTTCCATAAAAAACATTTGCTGGTAGTCCTATTACGGCATCCAGATAATTCTTTGTTTCTATCATGAATTTTCTTATTATTCCTTCTGATGCTCCTCTAAATAATACTCCATGAGGGAGAACTATTGCCATTGTTGCATCATTTTCTCCTAATAAGTAAATCATGTGTTCTATGAATGCATAATCTGCTTTTGATTTTGGAGGAAGTTTTCCATAGATACTGAATCTGTCATCTTTTAAAAACTCTTCATCAGCACTCCAATTAGCTGAAAATGGAGGATTTGCAACTATTGCTTCAAATCCACCTTCATCACGAATGGATAAATGTTTAGGATCTGTTAATGAATCTCCATGTTGAATATCAAAGTCTTGAAACCCTATTCCATGTAATGTCATGTTCATTCTGGCTAAATTGTAGGTTGTTTGATTTAATTCTTGCCCATAATAATCTACAACAGTTTTAGCTTCTTTTCCAACTCTTAAAAGTAATGATCCTGAACCACATGTTGCATCATATACACTTTTGATTTCATCTTTACCTAAAGTTACAATTTTTGCTAAAATCGTTGAAACTTCTTTTGGAGTGTAGAATTCTCCAGCTTTTTTCCCTGCTTCTGATGCAAATTGAGAAATTAAGTATTCATAAGCATCTCCTAAAATATCTGCACTATCATCATCGAATTGAAAATTTATTTCATCTAAATGAAGCAATATTTTAGAAATAAGACTATTTCTTTCCTCCTCATCTTTTCCAAGTCTTGAAGAGTTTAAATCCACATCTTCAAAGAGATTTACAAAATCGTCTGCACTTTCTTCTCCAACAGCAGACTCTTCAATTTTCTTCATAGCTTTTTGAATATTCTCTATTATAAATTTCTTGTTTTTTGCATCATTTACAATATTGGTAAATAAACAATTTGGAGTTAAAAAGTATCCTAAATTCTTAGTAGCATAGGATTCTAAAGATTTTTTGTATTTTTCTTCTTTATATGCTTCTTTAAAAGTTTTACCATCCACTTTTAATGATTCATCCATGAACATTTCTAATTTTTGACAAAGATATTTATAGAATATAAATCCCAATATATAATTTTTATATTCGTTTGCATCCATCTTTCCTCTAAGTTCATCTGCTATCTTCCATAACTGTGCTTCTAAATTCTTCTTATATTCTGATTTACTTTGCATTATCTCATCTCCTCATGATTTAAAGTTAAATTTTTCAACTAATTCTTCAATGCTATTTTCTATTCTTTCTATTTTGTCTATTTTCTCTAAAAAGCTTACTGATTCTTTAAATGTGTCTTCAATATCGTTATCTTTAAATTTTCCACTAAATTCATACTTTTCAATTAATTTCTTCAATTTTATTTCATCTAAACTTTCATCTTTAGCAATATTATTAATAGCTATTGCCTTTTCACAATCTAAGAATTTTCCAAGATTATATTCCACATCATCGATTTTAACAAATGGATGATTTTCATCATTTGGCATGTTTTCAGCGATAAACTTATCAATCAATTTAATTTTACTTCTTAAAACTGGATTTTGCTTCATATAATTAAAGATTTCTTTTTTAGATTTTTTATAACTTGGACTTGAATAATCTAATTCTTCAATCAATTTTATAATAAAATCAACATTTATCTCATCATGATCTATAAGTTCTATTTCAAAATCAAGGTCTTCCAAAACAGAAGTTTTTCCACCAGCTCCACCTTTAATACCTCTCATTACCTCATCATAAATATCTAAATATTTACTTTTATAAGATTCAATTTCTTCTTTAGTAATTGTCAAGTCATCATAAGCAAATTCTACAAAAGGAGTCATTACATTCAATAATTTTAACAATTTTTTAAAAATATTTACAAACTCTTTTTTTTCAGTTTCTGATTTTAATTTATCCACATCTTTGTATGTAGGAACTAAATCTCTTAATTCAAACACTCTCTCTTCAAATTTTTCTAAATACTCTTCATAAGTTACTGAAACTACTCCATCATATGAATCTTCTTGAGAAAAGAGTTTTAATGCTTCTCTTACTTCTTCTTTTAAATATCTATAACAAACAATATTTCCATAAGGTTTAGTTACATCATAAACCCTATTTGTTCTTGAAAATGCTTGTATTAAATTATGATACTCTAATTTTTTATCACAATACAAAGTATTAAGTAATTGGCTATCAAAACCTGTTAAAAACATATCAACCACGATTAGTATGTCAATTTCTTTACTTTTAAATCGTTCAGATACATTTTCATGATATTCATTAAAAGAGATGTCAACATCATAATTGGCATTAAATAATTGATTATAATCTTCAATAGCTTCTTTTAATGTCTTTTTAGCAAAATTATTATCTGTAACATCATCATTTTCTTCTATTGAAAAAATTGTAGCTATTTTATAGTTATGATCTAATGTTTTGAAAATATTATAATATTTTGCTGCAACCTCTTTAAAACTAACAGCAAAAAGTCCATTAAACTTAGATTCATTAGTTTTCATCTGGTGAATCTCTAATATATGTTTAGCTATTGATTCTAATCTTGAAGGTTTTTCCATAGCTTCTCGTTTATCAATATCATAAACATCAATATCTAAGCCATTTCTACGTTTCCATGCACCAATGTAATCTATTGAAAATTTTAAAACATTATTATCTTCAATAGCATTTTTAATTGTATATGAATGAAGTAATTCTCCAAATAACTCTTCAGTTGTTCTTAAACCACCTTTTGAATTTTTATTGAAAATTGGAGTTCCTGTAAATCCAAAATATTGTGCATTTGTAAAGAATCTCCTAATATCTCTATGTAATGTTCCTGACTGGCTTCTATGACATTCATCAAAAATAAAAACTATTTTTTTATCTTTAATTTTATCCATAATTTTAGAATATCGTCTAATATTTATTGCTCTATTAAGTTTTTGAATTGTTGTTAATATTAACTTTTTATTTCTATTTAATTGATTAACTAATGTTTTTGTATTGTTAGTTCTATCAATAGAATCATTAGAAAACTTATTAAACTCTTCAATAGTTTGACTATCTAAATCAAGTCTATCAACAACAAAAATAATCTTATCAATTTTCTCTTCTTTTTCAAGAATTTGACTTGCCTTAAAAGAGGTTAATGTTTTACCACTGCCAGTAGCATGCCAAATATAACCATTTTTATTAGTGTTTAATGCTCTATCTATGATTTTTTCAACAGCATAATACTGATATGCACGAAACACCATAATAATCTTTTTAGTTTCATTATGAACCATGTATTTTGAAATTATTTTTAAAAGATGAAACCTATTTAAAAATGTATCTGCAAAATCATGTAGTTCCTTAATGTTATTATTTTCATTATCTTTCCAGAAAAATGTAAATTCAAATTTTAAATCATTAATCTTGTTATTATTGGCAAAATATTTAGTATTTACTCCATTACTTATTGCAAATATCTGAATATATCTAAAAAGTCCTGTATAAGAATGTAATTTATATTTTTTAATCTGATCAAATGCAGTTTTTATTCCCATTCCTTTTCTCTTCAATTCTATTTGCATTAATGGAAATCCATTGATAAGAATTGTTACATCATATCTAAACTTCTTATTTGTATCTGTTTTTGTGTTTATTTGATTTGAAACTTGAAATATGTTTTTACTATAATTTTCATCATTTAAAAATTTAATGTAAATCGTTTCTTTTTCTCGTTTAAATGAAAAGATCTTTCGAAGCTTTTTAGACTTATCAAAAACAGTTCCACCATCTAAATGAATTTTTATTTTTTCAAACTCATCTTCAGATAAACTAATATTATTAAGTTTTTCAAGTTGTTTTTTAAGATTTTTATATAAATTTGCTTCATTTTTTATTTCCACATATTCATATCCCTGTTTAATAAGCTTTTCTATTAAGCTTTTCTCTAATTGTGCTTCATTATTTACTTCAGACATCTAATATCTCACCTTTTTTCAATTGTTATAAAATTATTAATTATAAATTCTGCTAGGTCATTTTCAAGTTTAATTTTTTCAATTAAAATTTCTTTTCTTTGATTTAATAAAAATAAAAGTTCAGCAAACTTTTTTTGTTTTTCAATCTCAATCTTATCAATCACTAAATTTTTCAAGTAATGAATTTTTAAAACAGATATAAAACTACCTTCAACAAGTCTATAAATTTGATTTTTTACTTTATTACTATTTAAAATGTATGATAAAAATATTGGAAGAAATTCATCATCAAATACTCTAATTATTGCAAATTTAGATGAAATAACAATATTTTCCCCAACATCCTCTGGAAATATTGCAACTTCATAGGGTGGAGTAAGTTTCATGATTATATCATCTTTTTTAGCAAAATATTTTTTATCATAATCTTTACATGATTCTAATGGTTCTAAATGATTTAAATTAATATTATTTTTTGTAACTGCTTTTAATGGAAAATATTTATAGTCATTATCCTGATTTTTTAATTTATCATTTCGTTTATCCCGATTATTACGGACTATCATAGCTCCAGATAATATTTCTGCAATATCCTCTAATTTAACACTTTCTTTTGAAGGGAATAGATTTGTTGAATTTTTTTTTAGGTTATTTTTTTCAAACTTTATAATGATCACCTATACAAATAAATTTAATAAACTCATTCTTTAAATTTAGTATATTATTTATTATATTTGTTTTCATATATAAAGGTTTTTATTCTTACAAATTAATATTGATTTTAATATATATGTAAATTATATTATTCTTTTATTTTGGAATAATTATTTTGTTAAAATCAATTTAAAAAAATTATAAAATATCTCGTATTTTCCTTAAATTATTCCAAAAATATCTACAAAGTATATTTAAAACTCATACTATTTAAATTTTTTTATTAGAACTCTAAAAAAATAATAATATACAAATAAAAATTAAATAAATTAATATAATCTTAAAATATCAATATATTTTTGATAGTATAAAAAATAAAAATATAATTTTACATCAAATTATTAAATCTAAATTTTTAGAATCTAAAATATAAAATAAAAAAATTAAAAATCATAATATTAAAAATTAACTATAATTAAACTATAATAAAAATAAAAATATTGAAAAAAAGTTTAAATATAACTTTATAAAAAAATATAGAGAATTTTTAATTTTAAAAGCTTTTAAAATCCTAAAAAAATTAAAAAAAGGGTTTGTCCCAAAAGGGTGTTTTTTTTAAAATTTTGGTTTAAATTGTTTAGCGATGTGTAACTTAGTGTTTTAGTTTATATACTTACACTTGAAATTTCACTTCGATCTTTTTTTGCATGTATGATTTTTGTGTTATTTTGTATGATTTTTATTTTTTTAGAGAGGATAGTTGGGTTTTTTTCTGTTTTTATTTATTTTTTAGCATATTTTTTTATTTTGGTTGGTGTTTGTGGATTATTTTTATATTGTGTGCTATGGATTGTATTGTTAGTTCTTTTTCTGCTTTTTTTAGTGTTTTTATTTTTAGTTGTGGGTTTTTGAATGTTATTTTTCTGTGTCCGAAGTAGGTTTCGCCTGTGTGGAATCTTTTTTGGTATAGTTGTTTTCCAAAGTCTGAGTTGTAATTTTCTTTCATTTTTCTTTTTAATGGGTTTGCTGCTTCCAATATTTCTCTTTTGGGTTGTTTGGTGCAGTTTTTTAGGACTTTGCATTTTTTACATTTTTTGGTGGAATAAACATTGTATATTTTGTTTTTGCTTCGTCTGGTGCTTTGAAATTCTAATGTTTCTTTTTGTGGGCATGTGAATGTGTCATTTATAGGATTGTATTGGAAATTGGTTTTTTTGAATTCAGATACTTCTTTTTTGTTTTTTAATTTGCTACTATCGTTTTTATCAGGTATTATAGCATTTATGTCGTTGTAGTATAAGTAGTATAGTGCTTCGTCAGTTAAATATCCAGTGTCTGCTGTGAAATATTCGACTTTTTGCTTTAAATTGGTTAATGTTTCCTCAATCATAGGTATTAATTGATAATGGTCTGTGGGATCCTGAACTAATCTCTGTGCGACTATAAAATCGTGTTTATCATCGACTGCTACTTGATAATTATAACTTAACTCTATATTCTCTTGTTTATTTTTCATCCAACGAGATTCAGGATCGGTTACACTAATGGTGTGCGTTCCGTCATAGTTTTCTTTCAAATAAGCCAAAACATCTAAAACTTTCTCTTTATGCTGTGTATTGAATATAGCTTCTTTTAAAAACTTTAATCCTTCACTTTTTAAGTTATTTTTAATTTCATCAATAATATACTTATTACTTTTATTATAAATATCTCCAAAAAAGTATTTTTGAATTTTAAACCATATATTCTCGCCATAGATATTTTTATAGAAATTTCCAATTAACTTTTCTAAATAGAGAATTTCTTCTATGGTTATTAATTTAAATCTGGAAGCAAAAGCTTTTAAAATAGTTCCATCAATAGCCACATGTTTATAACCAATCAAATCTAATTTTTCACCTGTTTTAACAATATAATAAAATAAATCATCAATCAAATGAGAATTTTCAGCATAAAAACGAGCTATTGTTGATTTACTCGGTTTTTTATTATTTGTAATGTATAAAAACGATTCATCACGGTTTTTAATGCACTGTTCCAACTCACGAACACTTGTTTTATTCATCATCTGACCATAAACAATTAAACCCAATAACTCCTCATTAGAATACATTAAAGGTCTACCCACACTTTGAACTTCTTCAATCACTATTTCACTATAAAACTCATTAACTAATTTTTTAACAGTGAAAACAATATGATTAGGGTCTAAATTCTTACCAGGAACATTCCAAATGAAAGTAGACTGTATTCCTTCCGATTTAACACATGTAGACATAAATACACCAATATCCTTTTTATTAATTTAAAAAAAAACAAAGCATTAGTCATATCCACAAAATATAAAAAAAAATTAACACAAAAAAAATCTAATTAAAAAAATATATAAATTACTATGGACAACTAATTTGGCTTTATTAACTATATAATTATTTGTCCATACTCCTATTTAAATATATTCAATAAATATAATTTTAATACAAAAATCAACAATAAGTATTACATAATATCAAAAAATAACAGTTAATTTCAACTATAAAAAAAATTAAAGAAAAAAATCTTCAAAACTTAACCAACCCACGATATAAATAAAAATAACATTCGAAAAAATGAATTATGGGACAGACCCATATTTGTTGTTTTTTAAATTAACTATCTTATTCTAAAATTACTTTTTTTAAATCTGCTTATTTCCAATTTTTTTAATTAATTATTTAAAGTTTGAAAAATATAGTTATTATATTATAAAAAATATATTAATAAATATAAGAATTATCATATAATTTATTTTAAAAATCATATAATTTATTATTAAAACTATTATTTCTTTATAATTTTTATTTAGTTCTTAAATTTATTTATTCATGGTGTTTTAATGAAAGTTATTGAAAAATTAGAAGCTATTAAAAACAAAGAGTTATCATCTTCGGATAATCTTGAAAATTATTTGTCTGTTATTGAAAAGAAGAACAAAGATATTAATGCTTTTTTAGAACTTGGTGAAGAAAAAGCTAAGGGTAAAGCAGAGGAAATAGATAAAAAAATAGCTAATGGTGATGAGGTTGGTAGTTTAGCAGGTTTAGTCTTTGCTATTAAGGCAAACATTAATGT
This sequence comes from Candidatus Methanoflexus mossambicus, assembly GCA_031261915.1. Taxonomy (GTDB): domain Archaea; phylum Methanobacteriota; class Methanobacteria; order Methanobacteriales; family Methanobacteriaceae; genus Methanoflexus; species Methanoflexus mossambicus. The sequence goes on along the minus strand of JAISIT010000069.1, from coordinate 19,259 downwards.
TGAAGATTTTATAATCTCTGCTGCTTCTAAAACCCTTGAAAATTATTATGGTAGCTATAATGCAACGGTTATTGAAAATATTATTAAAGAAGATGGAATAATTGTTGGAATAACCAATATGGATGAGTTTGCAGCTGGAAGTTCAACTGAAAGTTCATATTATGGTCCAACTGATAATCCTGCAGCTCCTGGAAGGATACCTGGTGGTTCAAGTGGAGGGAGTGCTGCTGCAATAGCTTCTGGAATGTGTGATATTGCTTTAGGGTCTGATACTGGAGGTTCTATTCGTAATCCTTCATCTCATTGTGGTGTTTTTGGATTTAAACCAACTTATGGTGCTGTTTCAAGGCAAGGACTTTTAGATTTGTCTATGAGTTTAGATCAAATAGGTCCTCTTTCTGGTGATGCTTCTGGAATAGCTATTGGATTAAATTCACTTATTTCTAATGATCCTAAAGACTCTACATCTCTTAAATGGGATAGTCCTAACTTTTTAGATCCAATAAATAAAACTCCTGAAGAGTTAATTGCAGGTAAAAAAATAGCTATTGTTAGAGAATTTAATGAGGTTACAGATTCTAAAATCAATGGAATAATCGATAATTCATTAGATAAAATCACTGATTTGGGTGGAGAAATTTTAGAGCTTAATTTTGATTACATTGATCTTTGTCTTCCTACTTATTACTTAATTAACTATGTAGAGTTCTTTTCAGCTACAAGAAAGTATGATGGACGTAAATATGGTTCTAAAATCGAGGATGTTTGTGGTGAAGAGGTTTTAAGAAGAATTGAAATGGGTTCATATATTTCACAACAAGAATTCAGTGGTAAATATTATAAACGAGCTTTACAAGCAAGATCATTAATAAGAACAGAAATAAACAAATTATTAGATGGTGTTGATTTGATAGCTGGACCAACAGTCCCTAAACTTCCTCATAAGATTGGTGAAAACTTAGAACCTATGGAAATGTATGCTTATGATGTTTTAACTGTAATAGCTAATCTTGCAGGTATTCCAGCAGCAAGTATGAAAGCTGGAGATGTTAATGGCATCCCTGTTGGTTTACAACTTCAAGCAAAACCACAAGACGATTTAAAAATCCTTGAAGCTATGATTGCATTAGAATAGCTTATTAAATTTTTTAATTTTTAATTCTTAATTCTTAATTTTAATTTTATTTTTAATAATATTTTTATTTTTAATATTTATTTTAATATCCATTTTATTTTTAATTTTAATATTATTCTTAGTTTTAATTTTAATAATAATATTAATAACCTTTTTATTTTTAATTTTAATATTTAGTATGCTGTTAATTTTAATAATAATATTGATAATTGTAATAATATTGATAATGAGCTAATTAATCTTTTTAATTTTAATAATAATGTTGATAATAAGGTTAATTTTAATTTTAATAGAAATAATAGTAATTTTAATAATAATTTAATAAATCATAACATGAAAATTGGAATGGCTTATATTAAAGGAGCATTACCTGGTTTTGAAACTTTTGGTAATTTGCCGACTGATTTAGTTAAGCCAAATGGTTTTGTTAATGGTGTTGAAGCTTCAAAAGAACTTGACGGATTAATAATTCCTGGTGGAAGCATTATTGAATCACAATCACTCAGTGATGATTTAGCTATTCAAATAAAAAAAATGGCTGCTGATGGTAAGTTTATTCTTGGAATATGTTCTGGATTTCAAGTTTTGGCAAATAAAACAGATGTTGGTCGTAATTCTCCATCTCCAATTGTTCATAACGGTCTTGGTTTACTTGATTTAGAGTTTTCTCCATTTATTAGCACTGATAGAGTTGAAGCTATTGTAAATAATGATTCTTTCATTACAAATGGTGTTGATAAAGTTTTTGGATTTCATTGTCATACCTATGGTAAAATAGAAAATAATAATGAAAAAGAAATAATTTATTCTCCTATTAAACGAGCTAATTATAGTAATGTTGATTTTAATCAGTTATCTGGAGTTATAAACGATGATGGAAATATTGTTGGAACAATGATTCATGGAATGCTTGATAATAATCCAAAAATTATTGAAAATGTTTTTAATTTTTTAGATGCCAATGAAAATGATATTAATGATATTTATAATAAGAATAAATCTTTTAAAATAGCTATTAACAATCAATTGGGAATTGATACAAATATAAATATTGAAAAAGATAATAAATTTATTAATAATTTTAAAAATCATTTTAATTTAAATAATATTTATGATAATGATAAGAATAATAAAAATGATATTCCACCAACATTATTTATTGGAAGTCAGTCATCTGATTCTGGTAAAACGTTTATAACTACTGGAATAGCTGCAGCACTTAAAAAACGTGGATTAAAAGTAGCTATTTTAAAAATAGGTTCAGATATTAGGGATACACTTCCAGGAATATATATGACAAATGAGTTAATGGAAGATTTTGCATCTATAAAAATTGGTAATCTGGGTTGGTTGGAGATTGATAATGTTTTAAATGCTTTAAAAGATTTTAATAATAATGATTATGATGTGGTTCTAATTGAAGGGGCTATGAGTGTTTTAATTGGAATTTTAAAAGATATTATTCCATATTCTGGTGCTGAAATAGCTTTATCCTCTAATATTCCATTATTATTGGTGTCTAATGTTTCTAAAGGAGGAATAGAATCTTCAGCTATTGATTTAGCAAATCATATTAAATTTCTTAAAAAAATTGGCTTGAAAGTGAATGGAGCTATTTTAAATCGTGTTTATGATTTTGATTTAGTGGATAAAGTTAAAACATACATTAAAAAAGAAACTAATATCGATATCCAAGCTATTGGAAAAGCAACTTTAGCTGAAAGGGGAGGAACTCCTGAAGTTGAAATAAACTTAGAAGATTTTGCATTAACTGCATTAAATACTATTGAAAAATATTTAGATTTAGAAAAAATAGTTCAAATGGCAGAAATTCCACATTTTGATGGATATTTATCAATGCAAGAAATAAATAATCTTTTTAAATAAGTTTAATTTTGATAATTTTATTTTTAATTATTTTAATTTTAATAATATTGATTTTAATTCTAATAATAAAGAGAAGAATAATAATAACGATAATAAATATAATAAATATAATAATAATGTGGTGATTAAATGATAGAATTAGCAGTAACAGGAAAACCAAATGTAGGGAAGTCATCATTTTTTAATTCTGCAACTTCATCTAAGGTTGAAATGGCAAATTATCCATTTACAACTATAGATGCCAATAAAGCTATTGGAGCAGTTACTAAAATATGTCCTTGTAATGAATTAGAACTTGAATGTAATCCACGAAACTCTAAATGTGTTGATGGTATTCGTTTTCTTCCAATAGAATTGATTGATGTAGCTGGGCTTGTTCCAGGGGCTCATGAAGGTAAAGGACTTGGAAATAAATTTTTAGATGAACTTAGGCAGGCAAGTGTATTTTTACATATAATTGATGCTTCTGGGTCAACAGATATTGAAGGTCAACCAGTTGAAGCTGGAAGTCATGATCCATTGGAAGATATTGAGTTTTTAGAAGAAGAAATTGTAATGTGGATTTATGGAATATTACACAGTAATTGGAGCCGTCTTATTCGAAAAATGGAAGCAGAAAAACTCGATGTGGCTAAAGTAATTCATCAACAGTTATCTGGAACAGGAATATCAATTGAACACATAATAGCTGCAAAAAGAACGGTTAATGAGGATTATACTAAGTGGGAAAAAGAAGATTTTTTAGAATTAATCCGAAATCTCTTAAAAATAGCTAAACCAATGTTAATTGTTGCAAATAAAGCAGATTTACCAAGTTCTGAAGAGAATATTAAAAGGATTCAAGAAAAATATCCTAATGTTATTCCAGCATCTGCTGAAAGCGAATTGGCTTTAATTCGTGCAAGTGAAGCTGGTCTTATTGATTACAAGCCAGGGGATGTTGATTTTAATATTTTAAAAGAAGATGAACTTAATGATAATCAGAAAAAAGCTTTAAACTATATTAAAGAGAATGTATTAAAAAAATATGGTGGAACAGGAGTTCAAAAAGCTTTAAATGAAGCTATTTTCAAATTATTAGATATGATTGTTGTTTATCCTGTTGAAGATGAGCATAAATTAACTGATGCTAAAGGAAATGTCCTACCTGATGGAATTTTAATTGTTAATGGTTCACATCCAAAAAATTTAGCTTACATGGTTCATAGTGATATTGGTGATAAATTTATGCATGCTATTAATGCTAAAACGAATATGCGAGTTGCAAGTGATTATGTTTTGCTTGATGGGGATATTATAAATATTATTACAAGTTAAATTCTCTTTTATTTCTTTATTTTTTAATAGTTTTAATATCTAATAACTTTAAAGTTTAGGAGTTTTTAATACTTTTAATTGTTTATAATTTTAGAATTTTAATCATAATATTTAAATATTATTAGTAAGATATTTAATATATTATACTTACTTTTGGGATTGTAATCAGATATTTTTAATTTTTTATTAATTTTTTTATTAATTTTTTATTATTTTATCAATATTCTATTCCTATTTATTATTTATAAGCTGTATATATATTGTTTTTTTATGTTGGTGTTTAAATGAATGTTAAATCAGGAGATTTTGTAATGCCTGGAGATGTTATTGGTGTAAGCGAACAGTTCTTACCTGATAAGTTGGCATACGACGATGGGGGGTATATTAAAGCTGCTGTTTTAGGAACAGTTTCTATTGATGATTTTGCAAAAACAATTTCAATTATTCCTAAATCTGGTGGTCCAAATGTTTTAGAAGTTGGAGATAAAGTTTATGGTCAAATCACTGATTTAAGAGGACAAAGAGCTTTAGTTCATGTTCAATCTGCTCAAAAAACTTCTCGAGAACTTGCTTTTTCATACATGGCGGCTATTCATATTTCTCAAGTTAAAAAAGGTTATCTTGAAAAGATTACTGATGCTTTTAGAATTGGAGATATTATTCAAGCCACAGTAACTAAAGTTTCCAAGGATAATTTAGATTTAAGCACTAAAAATCCTTCTGATGGAGTTTTAAAAGCCATCTGCACAAGATGCCGAGCTTACATGGTTAAAACTAATAATCCAAATGAACTTTACTGTGAAATTTGTGGTAGAAAAGAAAAAAGAAAAGTATCTGATCAGTATCGATGTTAATAGCTATTAATGCATAATATACTATGTTAATGATTATTAATTAATATTGACAGAATTATCTTTATATTAATAATTGAATGTCTAATTGTTAATGTTTTTGTTTATAACTGACTTTTAGATTATATTTTATTATTCTTTTATTATTCTTTTGTTATTCTATTTATTAGATTTTTGTTATTATATTTGTAGTTATTATTATTTTTAATTATTTTTAATCATGTTATTTTTTATTTTTTTATTTTAAATTTATTTTTATTTTATTACATTTTTATATATTATTATTTTATATTCATTTATTTTAATCATTTTTTAATCTTTTTAGTTGATATTATGGAAGATATAGAAATTTTAAAAACTAATAAAACAGAATTGGAATTTGTTGCAAGTGGTGAAACCCATACATTTTGTAATGTTTTAAGACATTATTTAATGGAAGATCCAAATGTGGACTATGCTGTTTATGGTATTGATCATCCAATTATAGGAAAACCAATTTTTACTATTAAAACTAAAAAAAGAAATTCCCCAAAAACTGCATTACTTAAAGCATTAGATAAAATCAAAGAGAATACTAATGAATTTAAAACATTAGTTGAAGATATTAGTTAAATTCTTACTGATTTTTTAATTAAATATTTTTTCTTATTTTTAAGTTGCTGTTATTTTTATTTTTAAAGTATTATAATTTTTTAATTAGTAATATCTATTTTTAATTGTATTTCAATGTATAAAATACCATCCATAACTGTAGATATATTTATTCAAGATTTCAAACATTCAAATAGCTTTGTTTTGATCTCAAGAAAAAATGAACCTTTTAAAAATCATTGGGCATTACCTGGAGGATTCATCGATTATGGTGAATCTGCTGAAGATGCAGCTATTCGAGAAGCTAAAGAAGAAACTAATATTGATATTAATCAACTTGAACTATTCAATGTTTATTCTAAAGGAGACAGAGATCCAAGAGGTCATACAATAACAATTGTTTATCTTGCATTTGGTGATTTGAATCAAATTAAAGCTGGTAGTGATGCTAAAGAGTATAAAATTTCTAATTTCGACGAATTAAAGTCCATTGATTTAGCTTTTGATCATAAAAATATAATTAATGATATTTATAATCACAATTTTAAATAACAGTTTAATTAATAATATTTATTGCCTTTTATTTAAAAAACTATTTTATTTTATTTTTTCATCTTTATTTTATATTCATAATATTCTATATTCATAATATTTTATATTCATAATATTAATGAATCAGGAGGGTTATAAAATGAAATTTTGTCCAAAATGTGGGTCTATGTTAAAAAAAACAGATAATACTTTGATTTGCAGGTGTGGTTATGAAGAACCATTAGATAATGATTCTAATATTGGAGTTGTTACTAATGTTAATCAACCAAAAATAAATTCTGAGGATAAAGTGGTAATGAAAGGAGAAGAACTTAATACTTTACCTACAACTAATGAACTTTGCCCTAATTGTGGTAATACAAAAGCAGGTTACAAATTAATTCAAACAAGAAGTGCTGATGAAGCTCCAACAAGAATTTTTACTTGTACCAAATGTAAACATACTTGGAGAGCTTATGATTAATTTTTATTTAAATTAATAATCATTATTTTATTTATTTTTATTTATATCTATTTATTTTCATCTATTTTTACTTATTTTTAATAATTTTCTTTATTTTTTTATTTTATTCATTTTTCTTTTTATTTTCTTATTTTCAAATCTTTTTTTCTTTTTTTTTTAAAAAATAATAAATAATAGCTATTTTTATATAATTTTTTTTTAAAAAGATTTATATACTATTCAATTTAAATTATTAAACTATATAATTAAAGTATTATACTTTTTATACATTTAATTTAGTTATTTTCATGAATATACTTTATTTATTATTTAATTTAATTATCATTTTATGAATTCTTCTTTATTATTTTTGTTATTTTATTTTTATTCATAATTAATTTCATAATTAACTTTCTTAATTAATTTCATATTATTTTTAGTCATAAGTTAATTTAATGTGCTATTAATTTTGTTTATATTATTTGTTTTATTATTAAATAGTAATAGTTTTTTTAATTTCAAAATTTTTCTGTAATTATTTATAGAGGTAAAATATGGTAGATGATGTGGAATTTTCGAATAAAAATGAAAATTGTGAAGATAAATCAAAAATGAAGTCATCTAATAATACTGATTCTAATATTAATGCTAATAATCGTGATAATAGTAATGATAATGGTGATAATAGTAGTAGTGATGTGGATAATAGTAGTAGTGATGTGGATAACGATAAAAATCCTATTTTTGAAAATGATTTTGACTTAATTTTTAAACTTAATAATTTAAAAAATAAAGATATTCCTATTTTGCCAGTTGTTGCTTTGATTTTAGGCATTATTATTTTAATTGGTGGAATTATGATAATTTCATCTAGTGCTGATCGAGTAATTGATTCAGTAGCTTCAGGGGAAAATAATATTCAAGGAGTTTTTGTTTTTATTGTTGGAGTTATGATTATTTTAATCTCTTTAATGGTTTTATTTTCTAAAAAATCTAATATTTTAGATGATATTGCTATTTTTAATGATTTAGAAAATGATTATTCTCAAAATTTAGATAATCAAGAATTTTCTGTTGAATTAAAAAAGGAACATTTGGAATATATTCATAATTTGGATTTTGAAGATTTAGATAATAATAATGATGATAATAAGAATAAGAATAATGAAGATAATGAAGATAATGGGAATATTAATGAGAATAAAAGTAATAAAAATAATAATGATTCTAATAAGTTTAATGGTATAAATGAAGATAGTAGTTTAAATGATGAATCATCAGAAATTTTTACCGATGAGTCTTTAGAAGAAGATTTAAAAGAACTAGAACGAAGAATAAATTAGTTTAATGAATTTAAATAAGTATTGATTGGTATTGATTGGTATTAACTAAATTTTCTCAAATACTGTTTTATTATTGAATTATTTTTTTGTTATTTCTTCTTATTTTTGATTTTTGTATTAAATTTATATATTTAAATATGATGAAAAACATAATTATTTATGTTAGAAATAATTTATGTTTTATGATTCTTTTTATTAATTTTTTTAGTTTTTATTAATTTAAATTTTTAATTGTTATTAATAGTTTTTAATATTAATTAATTGAAATAATTATGACTTATTTTTATATATTATAACAAGTATAGGTGTTTTGCATGTTTAAAGCAGAATTAAGTGATCCGAATATTTTAAAAACAAGTTTTGATGCTATTTCTTCAATTGTTGATGAAGTGCAAATTCAAACTGATAGTGAAGGTTTAAGGTTAGATGCTTTAGATCGTGGTCACATTACATTTGTTCATTTAGAATTAAAAGCAAGTTTATTTGATGAATATGTTTGTGATGAACCAGAAAAAATTAATTTAGATACCGAAGAGTTTATGAAAGTTCTAAAGCGTTCTAAATCAGATGATAGAGTTTTGTTGTCTGTTGACACTGGAAATTTAATTATTACTTTTGAAGGAGAAGCTAAAAGAACTTTTAAAATTAGATTAATCGATATGGATTATGATCAAACAAATCCTCCAGCTATCGAATATCCAACTGAATTTGATATTCCTTTTTCTCTTTTAAAAAATTCTATTGGGGATGTTGAGCTTGTTTCTGATAAGATTACTTTAAGTGTGGATAATGACAAATTTAGAGCATATTCTGAAGGAGAATTTGGGGATGCTAAAATAGAGTTTGTCCATGGAGAAAAAATTGATACTGATGCTACATCCGTTTTTTCACTTGAAAAAATTAGTGAAATGCTTAAAGCAGATAAATTTTCAGATATTGCAACCTTAAATCTTGGCAATGACATGCCTTTAACATTAAAATTAAAAATGATTTCTGAAGATGGGGAATTAAGCTTTTTACTTGCTCCAAGAGTAGAAACTGAAGAGTAATTCTTTTTTTATTCTTTTTTTATTAATTTAAATTTAATTTATTATTTTTAAATTTAATTTAATTTATTTTATTATTATTATTATTATTATTATTATTTTTTCGCATTTAAACTTTTAAACAAATTTAGGAACTTTTCATTTCATTTAAATAACTGTGTATTGGCTCTTTAATTCTTTTTAATTCTTTTTAATTCTTTTTAATTCTTTTTAATTCTTTTTAATTCTTTTTAATTCTTTTTAATTCTTTTTTTATATTTTTTCATATTTTTTTTATATTTTCTTTTTTTATATTTTGATTGATATTATGGATGAGTTTTATAAACAACTTAGGGACTTTCAAAGGCGAGAACGTAGTAGTAATAAACTTTCAAAGGTTGGAAATGATTTTTATAAATTTTTATTTAATTATATTGAATCTTTAAAAAAAATAGCTACTGAAAATGTTTTTGCAGAAGAAATTACTATTTTAAAACAAGTTCAGACTGTTTCTCGAGAAATTATTGAAAAACGAGAGAATAAAATTGCAGCAGCAGCTGTTAGAAACATACATAAATCTTATCATATTTTTAATCAGGATTCTCCTTTTGATTTTGTTGATTCTCGACCTTTAAATCTTACTAATGAAGAAGAAAAGCTTTATTTTTCATTGATTGATGTTTTAAAATCTCATAAAGATGAATTTTATTTTGAAAAACTTTCTGATGATTTTTATGATGAAAATTTACCTCAAGATCAGGCAATTTCTAATGATGATAATTTAAATGATAATAGCTCTTTTGATATTTTAAGTAATGAAAAAGATAATAATACTTTAGAAGATTCTTTAGTTCGTCCTGATGATGTTGAAGAAGTTTTAAAATCAATTAATAAAATAGATAACTCTAAGTCTAATTCTAAGTCTAATTTTAAATCTAATTCTAACAATAACAATGTTTTTAATAAGAACGAAAATATTAAAAATGAATTAAATAATTCTTTTGTTAGTAATAATACTATTAATGATGATAGTAATAATATCAATAATAATAGTAATGATATTAATAATAATAGTAATAGTAATAATAATGATATTAATAATAATAATAGTAATGATATTAATAATAATAATAATATTAATAATAATAATAATAATAATAATAATATTGATACGAATGTTATTAGTTCTGCGAATAATATTAAGAATGATATAATTAATAAAAGTAGCAATAATGATAATGTGGATGATTTTAGGGATATAAATCTTAATGATTTAGAAAAAAACCAATATGATTATGATATTCAAAATACTGAAGATGAATATGATAAATATTTAAAGAACAATAACAAGGATAAAATTGAAATAAACCATCTTAAACAATCTAATGAGATAATTTTAGTTTCTGATAAAATACCGTCCATCATAGGAATTGATGAAAAGATTTATGGGCCTTTTAATCCTGGAGATATTGTTTCTTTGCCTAATATTAATGGAGAAATTTTTGTTAAAAATAAAAAGGCAAGATATGTTAAATTTTCTTCTTAATTTTTATTTAGGTTATCATAAAATTTATTTTAAATCAATATTCATAACTCATATTTTATAAACTGTATTTTTACAAAATATTTATATACTATTAATTATATATTTTATTATAATATCTAATATTCTTATAATCTCTTAGTTTATATTGTTTTTTTATAAGTTTTATAATTTTTATAAGTTTTATAATTTTTATAATTTTTTCTTATTTAATTATTAGATATTATTTAAGGAAATAATCTCATTTTTCAATATTTTTTTTAAATTATTTTTATATTATTTTTTTAAATTAGCTCTAAAATTATTTTTAATTATATATTATTTAATTATTCAATTTTAATAATGTTTAATTAAAAATGCTTATTTCTTACATATCTTAAATTATCGTTTTATTTAAGATATACTCATTTATTTTATTTTATTTTTTTAATATCTCAATGGTGATTTAATGAAAATTCCTAAAGAAAAAAGAACGTATTGTCCAAAGTGTAAACGGCATACAACTCATGAAGTTCATGTTGCAAAAAAAAGGAAAGCAAGTGAATTAAAATGGGGACAAAGACAGTTTAGACGAGTAACTGCTGGTTACAGAGGTTATCCAAGACCTTTACCTTCAGGAAATAAACCTGTTAAAAAATTAGATTTAAGATTAAAATGTAAAGAATGTGGTAAATCTCATATTGCTTCTTCTTTTAGAACCAGTAGACCAGAATTTGTTGCTAAATAAACATGCATATCTTAATATTTTATAAAATTAATATTATTCGGTCTGTTTTAATAATTTAACTGTTATTTTTTTATTATATTCAAATAAAGGTGTTTTAATGGCTAGTAAAGGAGAAGGTGTATTTTTAAAAGTTAAATGTTTCGATTGTGATAACGAACAAATAGTTTTCAATCGTGCTGCATCAACAGTTCAATGTATTATTTGTGGTAAAACACTTGTAAAACCTAAAGGTGGAAAATCTGAAGTTTTTGCAAATGTTATTGAAGTGGTTAAATAATATTTTAAATTTTTATTACTTTTTTTAAACTTTATATCTCATTTTGTAATTAATTACTATTTTTAATTTACTAATTATTATTAATTTGCTAATTGTTATAATTGTTAATTTACAAATTATATTATTAGAATCAATTGTTAGTACTTTAATCATTAATTTAATCATTAATTTAATCATTAATAATTAGTATCATCTTAATATTATTTTTTAATATTATTTATATTATCTTAATATTATTTATTATCATTTTTTATTTTTTCATTTTTATTTTTCAATCTTTAAACATATTGTTTTTAGAGTTGAGGTGTTTTTAATGGTAAGAAAAAGTCAACAATGGCCTAGTGAAGGAGAACTTATTGTAGCCACGGTTTATAAAGTTCTTAACTATGGTGCATTTGCTAAACTTGAAGAATACGAAGGTAAAGAAGCTTTTATTCATATTTCTGAAGTTTCTGCAGGTTGGGTTAAAAATATTCGTGATTATGTTCGTGAAAATCAAAAGATAGTCGCAAGAGTTCTTCGTGTTAATCCAAGTAAAGGACATGTTGATGCATCATTAAAACGAATAAGGGAAGACCAAAGAACTAAAAAAATCCAGCAATGGAAAATAGAACAAAAAGCAGAAAAATTTTTAGAATTAACTGCTAAAAATTTAGATAAAAATTTAGATGTCGCCTATAATGAAGTTGGCTATGAATTAATGGATATTTTCGGCGATCTTTATGGTGCTTTTGAATCAGCATCTGAAGACGGAGCAAGTAGTTTAAAAAATGAAGGCATTTCTGAAGAATGGGCTGAAGCTATTTTTGAAGTTGCATCTAAGAATATTACTCCTCCAGAAGTTCATATTTCTGGATATGTTGATATTGAAACTTTTGTTCCAAATGGGGTTGATATTATTCGTGAAGCATTAAAAGCTGCTGAAAGCGAAGATATTAGTGTTCAAGCTGTTGGAGCACCTAGATATAGGTTAACTGTCACATCAACAGATTATATTCAAGCAGAAAAACAATTAAAAGTGGCTGCTGAAAAATGTATATCTATTGTTAAAGCATCAAAAGGAAATGGAGAATTTTTAAGAGAATTAATTTAATTTTATAGTGTTATAATTTTTATTTTTTATATTCTCTTTTTTTATAATTTCATTATTTTTAATTTTATTACTTTTTATTATTTTTAATTTTATTATTTTTTTTAACATTTTTTTTAATTTCTTTTTTTAACATTTTTTTTGATTATTATGAAAATGAAAATGAAAAGATGTAATGCTTGTATGATTTACACTCTTAAAGATCTATGTCCTAAATGTGGAGGGGATTTAAATGTTATTTATCCTCCAAAGTATTCTATTGAAGATAAATATGGAAAATATCGAAGAAAATTTAAGGAAGAATTAATAGACTCTCAAACTTGAAATCATATTATTGTTTTTAGTTTTATTTATTATTTTTAATCTTTTTTTCGTATTTTTATTATTTTTATTATTAGTTTTAGTTTTAGTTTTATTATTAGTTTTAGTTTTAGTTTTATTATTAGTTTTATTATTAGTTTTATTATTAGTTTTATTATTAGTTTTATTATTAGTTTTATTATTAGTTTTATTATTAGTTTTATTATTAGTTTTAGTTTTAGTTTTATTATTCTTATTATTGGAGGTATAAAATGAAAAATACCCAAATTAATGTTTTAAAAGAAGTTAAATTAGATAATCCTATTTTTATAGAAGCTTTGCCAGGAATTGGTCATGTGGGTAAATTAGCTGCTGATCACATGATTGATGAATTGGAAGCTATTAAATTTGCTGAAATTTATTCTCCACTTTTCCCACCTCAGGTTTTCGTTAGTGAGGACGGATTGGTTGAAAACATGGTAAATGAATTTTATTACCTTAAAGCTAATGAAGAACGAAATCGAGATTATTTAATTTTGGTCGGAAACACTCAAGCTTTATCTCCTGAAGGTCAATATGAATTATCTGGTCTTATTTTGGATTTTGTTGAATCTTATGGGGTTAAAGAGATGTATACTTTAGGTGGACTTGCTACAGGTCGTCCAGTTGAAGAAGCTAAGGTTTATGGTTCTGCTACAGACCTTGAAATTATTGAAATCTTAAAAGAAACAGATATTACTATTCGTTCTGCTGATGGAGGAATTGTTGGGGCTTCTGGTCTTCTTTTAGGTTTAGGAAATCTTCGAGGCATGAAAGGGGCTTGTTTGATGGGTGAAACTCCAGGATATTTCATTGATCCTGAAGCAGCAGAAGCTATTTTAAATAAATTGACGGAATTACTTGGTTTTACAATCAATACTGATAAATTGGAAGAAAGAGCTGAAGAAACTAAGAAAATGATTTCAAAAGCCCAACAACTCGAGTCTGAAATGTTTGGAAAAGGCAATATGGGTCAAAACGACGACGATCTTCGTTATATTGGATAGTTTTTCTTATTTTATTCTTTTTTTTTATTTTCTTTACTTAACAAAGTTAATTTGGAAAATAGATTTTTTTTATTTTTTTAAACAATTTATATTTTCATTTAAACTTCTTTTTTTTTATTTTCTTGTATTTTTAACTTTTTTTAACTTTTTTTAACTTTTTTAAATTATCTATATCTTATTTGGTACTTCTATTTTTATACTTATTTTTAATTTTAATTTCAATTTAACTTTAAAAAATTTAATTTTCAATTGAAAAAATAGAAACATTTATATGGTGGATAATTATAAAAATTATATCAATTAATCTTTAAAAAAATTTAAGTTTAGTTGAATTTATTTGAAGTATTAATTGTATTATTAAAAATATAAAATGTTATTATATATTTAATAATTTTAATAATAATTAAAATATTTTATTTTCTGATTTTATGTGGTGATTTAATGATTAAATCTAAAAAGAATTTTTTTATGGTATTGAGTATTTTTTTGGTTTCTTTTCTATTTATTGGAATTGTAAGTGCTGAAAATGTGACAAATACCAAATATATTGATGATGATAGCTATTCTTCTTATTTTGATGAGAATGGCACTATCATAGATGGAACCATAAATGATGGTGATGAAATTATTATTAATGGGACTTTGACAAATAAGAATTTAAAAATTTCAAAGTCTATTAATATTAATGGTCAAAATACAGGTAAAATTATTAACGGAACGATAATTTTTGATACACAGGGAAATCCTGCAAAAGTTAATAATTTGACTATTGAAAATATAAATAAAAATGCTGTTGAAATTAATCAATACTCTGGTTATATTGATTTTTCATATAATACACTCCGAATCAGTAATGATGATAGCTATTCTGGAATGTTATATGGAATCTATTCTTCTGGTTGGGTTCAGGATGTAAATATTACAAACAATATAATTAATGCTGATTTTTCAAATGTTTCCTATGGATATGGTATATACTTTACTCCATACTTACCAGGTTATGCTGAAGGAGATTACAACCCTACTAATATTTTTATTTCTAAAAATAAACTTAATTTAAAAAATACAAAGTATTTATGTGCTGTTGGAGTAGATTCAGTTATTGGTGGTGTTATTGAAAATAATATCATTGATGTTGAGGCGCCATTAGTTTATGGGGTTTATGTTGGTGATATGTGGCTTTATGCTTATCAAAATGTTTGGGATCCTGTTGAATCATTTAATATATCTAAAAATACTATAACTGCTAAAGGTGATATGGTTTATTTAATTGAATTCTTTGGAATGATGAGTTCTGGTTTAGTTGTTGATAGTAATAATTTAATAGGTCAAGGTAATGGTGTTTATGGAATAGCTATGTATTCAACTTCTGATTCTACAATTTCAAATAATAATTTAACTATTATTGGTGGAAACTTAGAAGATATAACTGTTAGTAATATGGATAGTGTTCCTAATGGAAATAATCCAATTACTTTAAGAGCAAACTCTGATAACATTGAAATTTATAATAATAAACTCACAACTAATATTCCTGCTTTTATTAATGATACTCAAGGAACTATTGATAGATTAGAGAATAATACAGTTGAATATATTGTTAATGATAATAATTACTACGATATTTTTGATAATAATGGTGTTTTATTAAATCTTACTACTGGATTTAATATGGGCAATACTCTTTATCTTGATACATTAAATAATAAACAAATTATTGTAGATCGTCCATTAAATATTAAAGGATACAACTCTAAATCTAAATTTTTATACAGTTCTATTAGTGTTAATGAAGATGGCTCTGGAACTATTATTGATGGATTAAATATAGTCAGTAATTCTCAAGTTTTCAATATTGGCATTGATTCTATTAATAATATATTAAAAAATAATAAAATAGCTATTGTTTCAACTGATGACGAGACTGCTTATTTATCTATATATGTTATTAGTATTTACGGAGATAACAATCAAATTATATGTAATAAACTCACATTTAATGGAAATAATCCTAGTGGATATTATTATGGTATTAGTATTCATTCAAATAATAATACAATCTCTGAAAATGAAATAGCTATGGTTTCTCCTAATTATGTTGCTGGTATTTACTTATCCAATGTAAATTATAATACTATTGATTCTAATAAATTAGATCTTAAAGCAGATAACTTTGTTTATGGAATAGTCAATGAATATAGTTCTTGGTCTGCTGGAGGAAATACTGAATTAGCTATTGGCAATAAAATGATTAATAATAAAGTCAATGGTATTGGACGCATTGTTTATCTTATTAGAGAAGATTTAGCTAAAAATAGTGTAATATCTGGTAATGAATTAACTGGAACTGCTAATGCAATTGTTGGAATAGCTATTAATGGCGCTAATAATGATTTAATAACTAATAATATTATTGAGGTATTAGGTAAAGATGTCAATGACAACATGACTAATTGGGATTCAATTGGAACTCATCAAGGAGGTATTTACTCTAAAGACAGTTCTAATTTAATTATTTTGAATAACACAGTTAGTTCTGTTTATAATAAAAATAGCTATAATCCAATTGAATTAAATAATAATGATACTGTTAATGTCATTAAAGCGAATAATGTTTTAAATTCCGATTATGAAAATGGTTTATCTGATGGTAATGAATCTGGTTATGCGAATGGCTATGATGAAGGTTTAGTTAAAGGTAATGCGACTGGTTATGTTGATGGTTATGCTGATGGTCATGATGAAGGTTTAGTTAAAGGCACTGAATCTGGTTATGCTGATGGTTATAAACAAGGCAAAAAAGATGCGACTACACCAAAACCTGCTAATATTAAAGCAGTTTTTAAAGATACTAAATCTAAAAATACTCTTAAAAGAGTTTATACATTTAAAAATATTGGTGGAAAAACTGGTTCTAAAATTTTTAAATATACTATTTCAAACTATATTCTTAAAAAAATAAATTTAAATACTTTGAAAGTTGCAAAATCTTCTGGAGTCAGTTTTTCATAT
The DNA here is from genome assembly GCA_031261915.1 of Candidatus Methanoflexus mossambicus. Taxonomy (GTDB): domain Archaea; phylum Methanobacteriota; class Methanobacteria; order Methanobacteriales; family Methanobacteriaceae; genus Methanoflexus; species Methanoflexus mossambicus. Next base: position 2,121 of record JAISIT010000069.1, on the reverse strand, counting down.
AAATCTGGTAAATTAACTCTTAAAGTGACCAATTTAGCTAAAAATGCTTCTAAAAAAATAACTTTTACAGTTAAATTTAGATAATTTTGAGAAGTTTATTGAAATAAGTTGTTTTTATTAAAATTTTATTAAAATTAACTTATATTTTTTATATTTTTTGTTTTTATTTATTTTTTATTTATTTTTTATTTCATTTGATTTGGATTATGACTTAAAATAAATTGTTATATTAATTGTTATTGATTATTAACTGTTTATTTTAATTTATAATATAATAATAATATTTTAATTAAATATTATTATTTTTTATATTTTAATAATGATTTCAATGTTTTTATTTTTTAATTAGATCAATTAGTTTTGTTTTATTTTTAATATTATTGGTAATTTTTCTTTTATTTAATAAAATTAAATTAAAAAAATTCAATAAAATCAATAAAACCAATAAAATCTAAGATAGTATTAATTTAATGTATTTGAATTAAATTTTTTTAAAATAAAAATTTTTTAAATTAGTGTTTTTTAAATTAGTGTTTTTTAAATTATTATTTTTGAATTATAAAAAAATATATAAAAATGTTAAGGATTTGGAAATATGGGTATATTGGATAATAGTATGGAATTTAATAAGTCAAATAAATTTATTTTAATTGTTTTATTGATTTCGATTATTTTTTTTGTTTTTTCTGGTGTTGTTGGTGCTGCTTCTGAAATAGACTTAAATGATGATCTTTATTCTTCTTATTTTGATGATGATGGGAATATTTTGACTGATAGTTTATCAGATGGTGATACTTTAAAAATTAATGGAGATATAAATAATAAAAAATTTATTATATCAAAATCTCTTAATGTTGTTGGTTCGGGTGATGGAAAGTTATATAATTCATCTATTAAAGTTCTTAGTGGTGGTTCTGGAACTAATATTTCTAATTTAAACTTTGAAAATTATAAAGATGATGTTTATGGTGTTTATTTATTTAATTCCACCAATAATATGATTTCCAATTGTAATTTTTTAATGACTTCAAAAGGATCTGGTTATGGTGTTGTTCTTGCTTATTCTAATTATAATATAATTAAATCAAATAATTTTACAATGAATTTACATTCCTTTGATTCTGGAATGGATCCACGGGCTTCTTCAGGAATTGTTTTAGGTGGATCAAGTTATAATACTATTGAGCGAAATATTTTATCTTCAAATGGATCTAATCCTATTTATTTGTCGGGATATGGATTTTTAGATTTTTCTACTGGAAAGTCAGAGTTTAACAATATTATATACAATACAGTTTATAGTGGAACAACAACTTGGTGTTATGCTATACAAATAATGGGTAATTATAATAATATTAGTTATAATAATGTTAATAAGGGAAATAGAGGAATTTCTGATTCTGGTTCTTATAATATTATAAGTTTCAATAATGTTTCTTATTCTACTAATGGAATTATTGGAGGAAATAATGGATTAATATTTAATAATAATATAAATGGAGTTGGAAATGATTTAGGAATTCAAATTGGCAGTAATTCTAAAGTATATGATAATACAATAAGTGTTATAAATGGTAATGCATTAAAAATTTCAAATTCTAATAATGTGAATATAAGTTTTAATCAAATTCATGGCGAATCAACCTTATTGGACATATTCGGTCAATCTAATGATATATTAATCTCTTTTAATAATTTTACTTCTAAAAAAGGAACATCAATATTAATAACTAAGCAAAGTAAGACTAAATATCCTAAAAATATTATAATCTCTGAGAATACAATTAACAGTAGTAGCACAAGTCCTGGAATTTATTCAATAAATGCTCTTGAAAGTGATGATTCTTTAGTTATTGATAATAACAATATTATTGCAGGTTCAATTTTAAGTCCAAGTGGAGAAATTGAAGAGGTTTTACTGGGATTTAATGGAATAACTTATAATATAACTAATGACAATTTCTATGATTATTTTGAAAGTGATGGGAAACTTAAAAGTGGTTTATAGTATGTGTCATAATTTTTCACAAAGAGTTTATATACTATGAGTTTCAAAAATAGGTATTATGAGCACTGAAGTTAAACTTATAGAGCATATGGATATTGGAGATTTGAAAAAAG
>JAISIT010000058.1 GCA_031261915.1 Candidatus Methanoflexus mossambicus | reverse complement strand
AGAAGCTATTGATCCAATTAAAAAAGCAAGACGAAAAGAAAAAGATAAAGATTTCAAAAAAGCAGCTAATAAAGCTATTAAAAAAATTGAAAAAGCTATTAAGAAAAAATAGCTATTTTTCACTATTTTTATTATTTTTTCTAATTTTACATTTCAATTAAGTATTAGTTTTATATAGGTTAACTTATTATTATAATTTTTTTTAAATATTTGGTAATTATTTTATCCTTATTATTCCTTCTTTATTGTCGAAATGAGTATCAAAACTAACTATTTCGTTTATTCCTAATTCTTCCATTATAACCATGTGAGTAGTGTCTGCATATCCCACATTATTATTATATTTTTTACATAATTGTATTGCTTTATCCTGAATATTTTTATCAACCATATAAAAATTATAATCATTATTCAAAGAATTATACACTATTTCAACTTGTTTTCCATCTAAGAGTTTGGATAGTCCATTTAGTGTTTCAATCATTACAATATTAGAAATCCATCTTTCAGATTTTTTAACCATTGGGGCTAATCTTTTTGAATCTTTGTGCCACTGATCTTTTTTATTTACTAAACCAATTAAAAATGTAGAATCAACAAAAATCAAACTAATATTCTCCTAATTGTCCTTTTCTTTTCAATTCAACAGCATTAGTAGGCTCATCTGTTTCAACAAGTCCTATGATACTATCAAATGTGTCTTTTTTTTCACTGAATTTTATTATCATTCCTTCTTCAATAAATTTAAATTCAATGTCATCATTTTCGTGAATATTTAAATCATCTCTTAAATCAGCTGGAATGAAAACTTCTTTATTTTTTACTTTAATATCAGTCATATTATCATATCCTATTCATTTAGTTAATAACTCTTTAATATATTCTTTTTATATTCTTATTTCTCTAACTAACTTCACTGCATTGAAAGGCTTAACTCCTTTAATAAAACCACCACTTTTCATAATTCTATCAGGGTCGGGATTATAAGTGTCTTTATTACCAATCAGATAATCTGGTATTTTATTTTTTTTACTTTTTATTCCTTTTTCTATTATATCTTCTAAAACTTTAGTTTCTGTCTTATTTTCTTTTTTAGCTATTTCACTAATTGTTTTTAATAGATTAGGGTTTATTTTATCTACTACAATGCTCATATTATCATATCCTATTCAATTAATAACTCTTTAATAGTTCTTTGTCTTGTTCTATTCCTTTTTTTAGATATTCTTCTAGCAATGCACTCTGTGTTTTATCTAATTTAGTTGCCATTATTTTTAAATCTTTCATTAATTTATTATCTAAGCTTAAACTTGTTTTTTTCTTGGTCATATTATCCTAACCTTTACTTTTATTAATATTAAATATTATTTTATTTAATATATAATTATTTGGGTATTTGGGTATTTTTTGAGTGGTTTATATTTTCATTTATTAATTATTCTTCAAGCAATTCAAGTCTAAATTTAATTTTTATGTATTATATTAGTTCTAAATATTGTATTAAAGTTTGCATGCAACTCAAAACAAAAATTTTATATATTTTTTCTTACAAATAACTTATTAAACTCATATAACTTTATAATTTTAAAAAGGAAGTATAAAAATGAGTATTAGTGAAAATAAAAAGGAGCTAACAATATTATATTTACAGCTCATTGGGAACGATATGATATTGAAATAAAATTAAAACAAGGATATTTTGGTAGTTTATTAGATGAGTATTTTTTTATTCATAGTTTAATAAGTGATTTAAAGCAAATTTTAGGGGAATTTTTTTTTTTAAATTGGATGTATTCAGATGTTTAAACTTTTTTCGATTTCTTTTTCATAGGTTCTAAATATTGTAATATGTCCTTACCTTCTTCAGTAAGACTATACATTCTACCCATTTTGGCATCAGGATTTAAACATTCAATAAAATTGATTTCCATTAAGTCTTTAAGGTAACGACTGACATTTGTAATACTTATCTCAACATGATTAGCTATTTCAGAAGGTTTTCTCATTTTATCTCCTAAAAACAATAATATATTGTTTCTGTATATTGATGCCTTAACAAATCCAATTTTTTCAACTTTTTCGGAGTTCATGATTATTTAATGATAAAATATAATACAATTTATTATGCTTTAATTACTCATCAAATACGCATTAAAAAAACATCATACTTAAATAGTATAATAATCAAAATCATATCAATACATATTTTTCATGTATTAAAATATGGAAATAATTAACATAAATGTGATTAAGATGGAAAAAACTAAGAAATTTTATATAATATTGGCAATTGTAGTAATAATTGCAGTTGCAGGTGTTGCAGGATACTTTGTATTATCTGGTACAACTAACCCTCCTACAAAAACAACTATAGATCTTTATAACAATGAGCAAAATTCAATAGATAGCCTTATAAATGCTTATAAAAGTAACCCTGATGTGGATAATGAAACTATAAAATGGTTAGAATCATTAGATAGTTCTTATGTTACACTCATGGTTCTTGGAGGAGGAGTTAATGGGCATGTTGTTATGAAACGTGATGAAGCTAATAAGATACCTAATGATAATGATACTAGTGTTATGAGCAAAGTAGTAATTGAAGGCTATGTTAAAGAAACTCATCATTTAGCATATTCTGATGTTAGTTTAATAGAAGATGTTAAATTTATTGGTAGACAACCAATATAAAAATAAAATTATAATTTTTTATATTTTCTTTTATTTTTTTTTGAAAATATTTTATAATTTATGAATAAGAATAAGCTAAAACTATAAATAAATATTGAATATAACTGAAAGTAATAGGTATGAATTTGTAGAAGTTACGGATAATTATGCAATATATCGTAATAAAGCAAACAATAGGTCTGTTGCTTTAATTTTTGATGAAAATAAAAATGCAATCACTAAAATTAGTTGTGATAATGAATTGATTAACTTATTAGCAAATTCTTTTATTTTAAAATCATTTAACACAAAAGGATTAAAAATTGAAAATATTGTTGTTAAGAATACTGATTTCCCACAAACTGGAAAATCGACACCTAAAAATCCTAATAAATTTGTAAAAAATGGTAATATATACATAATAGAAGATGGTGTAGATTATGTATTAACGCCTGATGATCCCAGATATGATGAAGAAATAAAAAAATATAGATAACTCATTGTTTTTGTATGATATGAATAAAAAAATACAATATTATATATTTACCTCAACAGTATCATTAGGTTTCATTAATAGGTATGTTTTATATCAAAGTGAATTTTGTTCCTCATATCTTGCAGATATCTTAACATTGCCTATATTGTTGAGTCTTTATTCAATATTATTTAAAAAACAAATAAAATTCAGATATGGATTATTATTAACTGTTATTGTAGCAATATTAGCAGAATTTGTAAGGCCAATTGTTAATTTAGCACCAAGTGTGTTTGATTGGTGGGATATTGTAGCTTATTTTAGTGGAATGGTCATTTATTATATTATAATATATGTAGGTGATGAAAAATGATTGTAGAATGCCCTTATTGTGGAGCAAATAATGAAGTAAATGATAATGATAAAAAATTTGTGTGTCATGCTTGTAATAATACTATTGAATATAAAAATAATAAGTTATTGACCTTAACATGCCCTAAATGTGAAGTTGAAAGTAAAGTCGTAGATATTAATAGCTATTATCATAATCATGGTGCTGTTTGTCATAATTGTGGAAACTTTATACCTGAAAATAAAAAATTTGAGAATAAACGACCATTGTGGAAAAAGAAAGCAACTGGAAAAGAAATTGCAACAAATGCAGGAATAATGGCAGTTAAGGGCGGTGTCGGCATAATTTTAGCTATTATTTTTTTAGCCATTTTTATTTTTTTGATGTTGATACTTTAATTTAATTTTTCCTCATATCTTGCAGATATTTTTGAAAAAATAGTAAAATATATAAAAACCCACTATAAATATTATTATGTGTAATATGTAAGTCCTTATCTCTTTTGGTGCCTCAGGTGTCTAAGTTATTAAGTTAGCATATAAAGGGATAAGGCGGGACACTATTTTATTTTTTAAATTCAGTTAAAATATACTTATTTTCTATAATTTCTATAAATGTCGTTCTCTTTCTTTCTAAATACTGGAAAATATATGAAATAGAAAATAATTTTCATTCTGGACAAACTGGATTCGAAGAATATCATGGTAATGTGTAGGAATTTGGATTTTAAAATGGTATCATGGGATAGATTTTGATTAATACCCATACTTAAAGGGACTTATGGGCTGTATGTAAAATAAAAAAGTAATTTTAAGGTGTAGTCCCCTATATCGTATGAAAACCTTTTACTTAGTTCATTGAGAACATGGCAATAATTTTAATCATTGTCAAAATAATAGAAATCGCTAATAATAGCTATTTCTAAAAGTTTAAATGATTGCATTAATACCACCCCCTACATTTAAGTAGGAGTAAAAAGAAAAATATACTATCGTTAGTGTGTATATTTGATGTCTTCAAACTCCCCTATTAAGCAATATATTAAAGATTGCTTTGTTTAATGTTAAATTTCTTTAACCTATAGAGGACTACAACTAATAATTTTAAATTTCATAATATAAAAAACATCATATTTATATACAACAAGAGACATAATAATTAATATCGTTAGTGTGTATGGTGTCTTTGGAAGCTCTTCTATAAGCTTCCTTCCCTATACTATTTAATATAATTCTTTTTTTTCAATTTATTTAATAAATATCAGTTCTTCTATTTCTTAAAACTGGAATTTCTTCTCTAGTTGTAGTTATTTCGCTTAAATCAATATCTACAATCAATAATTTTTCTTCATAACTAGCTTTAGCTATTGTATCGCCCCATGGATTACAAACAATAGAATGGCCATAGGCATGATAGCTATTAAATTCATTAAGGGCTGGAGAAACACCAATAGTAAAAACCT
>JAISIT010000053.1 GCA_031261915.1 Candidatus Methanoflexus mossambicus | reverse complement strand
AGAAGCTATTGATCCAATTAAAAAAGCAAGACGAAAAGAAAAAGATAAAGATTTCAAAAAAGCAGCTAATAAAGCTATTAAAAAAATTGAAAAAGCTATTAAGAAAAAATAGCTATTTTGCATTGCTTTTGTTATTTTTACTAAAATCTTATTTTACTATTTTTTATTACTTTTTTCACTATTTTTTATTTTTTCTAGTAATTCTTTCTAATTATTTTAGTTATTCTCATATTTATTCTTCGTTAATTTAAAACTATTTTTTTGTTATTGGTTCTAAACATTCTAATATTTCTTTGCCTTCATCAGTTAGTTTATACAATCTTCCCAGTTTAGCACTCTCATTTAAACATACAATAAGTTTTTTGTCCTTTAATTCTTTTAAATAGCGACTGACATTTTTACTACTTAAATCAACGGAATAAGCTATTTCTGAAGGTCTTCTCATATCTTTTCCTACATAAATTAATATATTGTTCCTGTATCGGGAGGATCTGACAAAACCAAGCTTATCAATTTTTTCTTGTTCCATATTATATTTAATAACAAAAAAATAACCTATATTATTTTACATAATAGTTTCATCTAAGTTTCATATATCTACCTTCATTATACCTTAATATTTAAATATTATATAATTAATATATCAATATCATATTAATCATATTTACATTAAATTAGGTCAAATGGTGAAAGTATGGACAGACGAAGTTACAGATTGGTCAATAACTGGAGGATATTTTTCTGATGATGTTAGTTTTGGCGTATTAGATGTTGCAAATTCAGAACCATATAAAGTTTCAGCAACAGTAAAAGATGGAACTGGTAAAGTTGTATTTACAACAGAAAAAATATTATAAAAAAGAGGATTACATCAAATACTGATACAAAAAAAGTATTATAAAAATATGAGGTAAAAAATATGGATAAAAGAATGAGATATATAATAATATTTAGCATATTATTAATGTTTTTAGCTGTAACTTCAGTAGCAACAGCTCAAGAAGTAAATGCGGCAACAGTAACAAAACAAAGTTTAATGGACTTTGGTCAGACACAACTTACAAGATCACAACAATTTAATGATTTAGCAGATAATCAAATTAATGAAATTAATAAAAATGAAAAAAAGATAAAGGATACAAGAAAAACAATTAAGAGTTATGATAAACAATTATCTGATAAAAATAAAGCATTGAAAACTAAAAACAAACAATTAACAAGTAAAAATAAACAGTTTAAAACTTATAATAATAAATTGAAAAAATTAAATAAAAAAAGGAAAACTAAAACTGTTAAAAAGACTATCACAAAAACAAAGAAAACTATTAGCACACTCAAAAAGCAAATAAGTAGCTATAAAAAACAAATAAAGAGTCTTAAAAAACAAATAAGTTCTATTAAAGATAAAACTAAAAAAAGTAAAACTACTTTACAAACTTGTATAAAGCTCAACACTACTTCAAATCAAATAGCTAAAATGTATATTAACGAAGCTTGGAAATCTTTAGACTATGCGAGTTGGGCATTAGATATTTTTAATAATTATGATGAATATGTATCGTTGCCTTATGATGATAGTTTTGATTATGGTTATTATTGGCAATATCCACAAGCTGCTCAAAATAATTGGTATAAATATGCTCCAGGATTTGTTGCGGTTTAAAACTTTAAAATAAAAGTAAAATGAGGTAAGAAATATGGAAAAAAAGAAAAAAATAATATTAATTATAGGAATTATTGCAATAGCTATATTTGGAATGGTGTCATTAATGAATTATAACCATCACGGAACTATATGGCATAATCCTCCTGATAGTTATTATGATGTATCTACAAGTTCGCCTTCAACAGTTCCTGAAGAAAATACAACTACGTCCGAACCTGTTGAAAACAATTTTGATGGTACAGGAGTTGTTACACTTGTAGGTGAGGGTTTAACAACAGGAAACTTTATGTATATAGATATTGAAACTGATAAAGGCACAGAACAATTAGCTGTAAGTTCAATGTTTAAAGATAAAATAAGTGAAGGAGATACAATATATTTCAATTATGCAGATACTTATGTAGATGATTATCTTGGAAAATATCAAGTTATTATTCCTTTAAATCCTGATGGAAGCCCTATTACATAAAAATTTAAAATTTAATTTTTTTTATATTTTCTTTTATTTTTTTTGAAAATATTTTATAATTTATGAATAAGAATAAGCTAAAACTATAAATAAATATTGAATATAACTGAAAGTAATAGCTATGAATTTGTAGAAGTTTTGATACTTTAATTTAATTCTCATCCATATCTTGCAGATATTTTTGAAAAAATAGTAAAATATATATAAAAAGCCACTATAAATATTATCCTGTGTAATATGTAAGTCCTTATCTCTTTTGATTGCCTCAGGCGTCTAAGCTATTAAATTAGTGTATAAATGGATAAGGCATGGCACTATTTTATTTTTTAAATATTCTTTTGTATTATTATATCGGGTGTTAGAAAATTGAAAAAAATTTTAAGGTGTAGTCCCCTATATCGTATGAAAACCTTTTACTTAGTTCATTGAGAACATGGCAATAATTTTAATCATTGTCAAAATAATAGAAATCGCTAATAATAGCAATTCTAAAAGTTTAAATGATTGCATTAATACCACCCCCTACATTTAAGTAGGAGTTAAAAGAAAAATATACTATCGTTACCCTGTATATTTGATGTCTTCAAACTCCCCTATTAAGCAATATATTAAATATTGCCTTGTTTAATGTTAAATTTCTTTAACCTATAGAGGACTACAACTAATAATTTTAAACTTCATAATATAAAAAAACATCACATTTATATACAATAAGGAACATAATAACTAATATCGTTACTGTGTATTGGTGTCTTTGGAAGCTCTTCTATAAGCTTCCTTCCCTATACTATTTAATATAATTCTTTTTTTTTCAATTTATTTAATAAATATCAGTTCTTCTATTTCTTAAAACTGGAATTTCTTCTCTAGTTGTAGTTATTTCGCTTAAATCAATATCTACAATCAATAATTCTTCTTCATAACTAGCTTTAGCTATTGTATCGCCCCATGGATTACAAACAATAGAATGGCCATAGGCATGATAGCTATTAAATTCATTAAGGGCTGGAGAAACACCAATAGTAAAAACCT
>JAISIT010000041.1 GCA_031261915.1 Candidatus Methanoflexus mossambicus | reverse complement strand
TTTGGGATTTGTTGGATTTTACACTGTTAAACTATTTAAAAACATCAATTTTTTACATTTATCTTCCATCAAATCCCACATATTTATTTTTACAAAAGAGCCAACAACTTTACACAACCTTTTTTAGAAAAAATAATATTTTATTTTTAAAATATTTTGTTTTTAATTGAGATATGGTATCCTTGAATCGGAAATAAAAATATTTATATATTACAAAATACAAAATCTAATTTGTCCAATCTTGTTAAATTTGGATTTATTATGTGGCAAATTTTTTAAATGTGGTTCTTTTTGAACCACATACAAAAATTTATAGTTATATAACTGGATGGCTTTTTTTAGTATAATCTCAAAAAACAGAAATGCCACATTAAAAATATTTTAACAAGGGGATAAAACCTCTGAATATGAAAGGAGGTGGTTGTATGTCTAATTTTATTAATCATTTAATACAATTCATAATTTTAGCATACCAATATTTTAAAAATAAACACCGTTAACTTTTCAATAGGGGAAGTTTTTAGTTAAAATTTCTTTTTTTACACTTAGATTGCTTAAATCATGCCATCCACTTATATTATTCAAATTAATACATTAATACTAATAAGTAATATATAAATAAAAAGCTTAAAATTAGAAAATTGTTAATAATAGAAACACAATATATAAAATAAGAGACATAATTATTTTTAATATACAATAAGAGACATAATTATTTTTAATATAAAATCATATATAGAAACAGAAATAGAAAAAGTAAAATAAAAAAATAGTATTGTCATGACAAATTAATTTTTGTGTAATTTTTATTAAGAAATATAATATTTTGATAATTTCTTGTCTGCTTTTTCTTTTGTGAAATTCCATTGGATTGTGGATTTATTTTTATTTCTATTATTTTGAAAAGCTTTAGTTTCATTTATTAATAGTTCTTTATTGTTTATTCTTCTTCCAGTGCATTCTGTATCCATTACATTTATTTCTATTTCTGCTATGTTGAGCCAGCTGGCATGTTTTGGTGTATGTATAAGTTCAATTTTTTTCATTATTCTTAAAGCTTCTCTTAAAGGAAAATTTCTTAAAATAGATATGTATGTATGTGTATTTAGATTATCCATTATTATTCTAAGTTTTTTTGCTTTTGTAAAAACATTGTCTATTAAATGTTTTATGTAGTGTGCGAAATCTTTTTGTGTTCTTCTGTCGGTAACTGTAATATCTCTTTTTCCTCCTTTAAAATCTACGGCAACAAAAATATTTGCTGTTCCATTTCTTTCATATTGGTAATCATATTTTTCAGGACTACCAGGTTTCATTGGGATTTTTTCCATAGCATCCCCAATTAATGGTTTATGTTTTTCATCTAAGCAAATTATAGGATTATATGGATCATACTCTCAGAATATAGTTTTAATACCATATAATCTTTTTACAATATTCTTCATCAATTTCTTTTATACACCACATTTTTTTAGTCCAAGGTTTAGTTTTGTTTTTTTTAAAACCAAACGAACGGTTTCACGATTAATAGTTTCCATTCCTTTTTTATCTTTAAGATGTTCAGCCATTAACCTAACTGTCCAAGCTTTTCTACCTTCAGGAGGATCACTACAAGCCAAAGCAATTATTTCAGCTTCTTCCTTTGAACCATATTTTTTAGGTTGACCTGGACGAGGTTTATCATTCAAAGCAGAATTCAATCCCTCTTTTAAATATTTATTTTTAATTCTACTGACAGTATTTTCATGAATATTCAATATTTCACTAATTTTAACATTTGAAAATCCATCATTAACTAATAAAAGGATAATAGCTCTTTGTTCTTCTTTAGATTTTTTAAGAAAATCACAAAGTGCCAAACGATCATTTTCTTTAAGATTATATTTTGTTGAAGACATAGAATATAATATGTCATTTATAGTATTTAAACTAATATTAAATTGTCAAGACAGTATGGTGTAATATATCATTAAATTCCAACTATTAAAAACGATTATTTTAAAATTAAAAAAATAGTTTGTAATACTGATTATTTATTATTTAAATTATCAATAAAACAAAATATTTAAATACCATATAATCAAATAATTATATTGTTAAAAAAATATATTATCAATAAATTTAATTAAATTAATTATAAATTATATAAACTTTTATAAACTTTTATAAACTTTTATAAAATATTTACAAATTGTTCATTAAAAATTAAATAAAATAATTTTACACAATAATAAAACTCATTAAACTATTAGTTTAAGAAAAAATCATTAAAAAACTTGAGGTGAAATATGAAATCAATACACGAAGATTATGGATTTATGTTACATAAAATAACTGAAAAAATGGGCAATAAATTCATAAAAGCACTTGAACCATATAAAATTAAACCAAATCACTTTGGAATACTATTGTTAGTAAATGAATACGAAAATATAGACCAAACAAAAGCTGGAGAAATTCTTAGAACCGATAGAACATCTATGGTTTACATAATTGATTATCTTGAAGAATTGAATTATTTAAAACGTGTTAAAAATCCAAAAGACCGACGATATTATGGTTTACATCTTACAGAAAAAGGAAAAGAAGTATTAGATCCTTGTTGGAATATTTTAAAAGAAATAGAAAAAGAAGTTTTAGGTGGTTCAAAAGAAAAAGAAGTTTTAAAAAGAATTTATGAAAATTTAGACAAATAATAAGAACAATATTATTCATTTTACTATTAAAATTAAAATTAAAATCATTATTAAAATTAAAATTAAAATCATTATTAAAATTAAAATTAAAATCATTATTAAAATTAAAATTAAAATCATTATTAAAATT
>JAISIT010000035.1 GCA_031261915.1 Candidatus Methanoflexus mossambicus | reverse complement strand
TATTTTAATATTCTTGCTTATTATTTTAATATTCTTGCTTATTATTTTAATATTCTTGCTTATTATTTTAATATTCTTGCTTATTATTTTAATATTCTTGCTTATTATTTTAATATTTTTATTTTTAATAGTTTATTATGTCAATTATTTTCTTTTTTTATCTTTTTTTTTGTGAAATTATGGTTAATAATAACATTGTTGATTTAAATAAAAATAATAATACTGTTGATACTGTTAATAATGGTAATAGTGCTAATAACATTAATAATTCAAATAATGTCAATGAAATAAAAATAGCTAAAAAGTTTGAATTTTTTGATGTTACTGCAGATATAGGATTTACTGCTTATGGATTATCATTAACTGAAGGATTTCAAAATGCTGCTAATGCCCTCTTTGAAGTTATAACTGACACTAATTTAGTAAATGTTGAAGTTTTAAAAGATATTGAAATAAAATCTGAGGATTTAATCTCTTTGCTATATGATTTTCTTGAAGAACTTTTATTTTTACATGAAACTGAATTTTTATTGTTTTCAGAGTTTAATGTTAAAGATATTAAACAAATTACAGAAAATAATGAAGATTTTTTTATTTTAAATGCAACTGTAGGTGGAGAAGCTATTGATTGGAATAAACACCAACAAAAAGCTGAAGTTAAAGCTATTACTTTCCATCAAATGAATGTTTTTAAAAATAATAATGTTTGGAATCTTAAAGCTATTTTAGATTTATAATTTTTATTTCTAATACTTTTGAATTTATGGTTTTTAAGTGGTCTAAAATTAATAATTCCTCTTTATTTTATATTAGTTTATATTATTTTATAGTATTTTATATTAATTTTTGAATAATTATTTTATAACATTCTATTTTTTCTTTTTTTAGATTATTTTTCACTGTTTTTAATTTAATACTTTTTTGTTTATTATTGTATAAAACCAAAAAGTATAAATAGTTAATTAAATAAAGTATATTCCAAGTCGTTTTCATTAGGAATTAAAGAAACTTTTATTTATTTTATTAAAAAACACATTAATGTTTTAAAATTATTAAAATTTCTATTCATTTTCAGTAATTAAAATTAAAATCAATAATTAATAATGATTATTTCACATAATAAATTATAAAAAAAGTTTTAAATATTAAATATCACGACTTAAACATTTTAAATTTCATGTTATTAACTTTATGCTTTAAATTAATATAATTATTTTTAAAGTTAGTTGGAGATACAATGTCGTTTTTACATAATAAACATATAGATTTTATCACAGAAGAAGATATTAATCATTTGATTAAAAATCAGATTTCAGAGGACGAAAATTTAGATTATAAACGAGAAATTGATATTCAAAATAAGAAGAATAAAGAATCTTTTTTAAAAGAAGTTTGTGCTTTTTGCAATGCAAATGGAGGTTTATTAATTTATGGAATTGGTGAAAATGATGATAAATTTCCAGTTTTGAATGGTTTGGATCTGAAAATTACTATGGATGATTTAAAATTAAGATTAGCTTCATTACTACGAGACTGTTTAGAACCAAGTCCAGTTTCACATATTAATATTCGAGAATTAACTATTGAGGATAAACAAATTTTATTAATTAAATGTTCTAAAAGTATTAATGGTCCAATTAGGCTAAATAAAACTCGTGACTTTTATATTAGACATAATAATGGTTGTGAACATATGAATTATGATGAACTTCGTAATGCTTTTAATTTAAGTGACAATTTGCATGAAAAAATTATATCATTTAAAAATAAACGATTAAAATATGTTTTAGAAAGGGGTGATTTGAGTAAACACCATGGAATAATTTTACATATAATTCCTTTTGATTCTCTTAAATCTGGAAAATATTATGATTTAAATAGTATTTTAAATAATAATAATTTTCAACCATTATTTAGTTCTGGAATCACAAAAAATAATTTTGATGGAATTATTAATGGGGATTTTGATGATAGTTTTATAAATTATATTCAAATGTTTGATAATGGAATCATAGAATTTGTATCAATTTGCGATAAACATAAAAATGATAAATTAAGGTCATTTTATGCTTATACTTTCGAAAAAAAAATAATAACCCGTTTAGTCAGTATTTTTAATATTTATAAATATTTGGATATACCGCTACCTATTTTTATATTTTTAACTGTTGTTGGCATTGAAAACATGGAAATTTATAATGGACGTAATGCGTATACTGCATGTAAATTTGATAGAAATTGTTTGGAATTGCCGGAAGTAGTTATAAATAGTTATGATTTAACAAAAAATGAAAGTGAATTAGAAAAAGAATTTAAATTTACATTTGATAAAATATATTATTCTGCGGGGAATAGAGAAGGATCACCTAATTATGATAATGAAGATAATTGGAAATCCTTAAAAAGTTTTTAATTGTATATTAGATAAAATAAAAATATTAATTAATTATTAATTAAATATTATTTAAAAATAATTAATATGGATTTTGGCACTGTCAAAATCAACTGGTTGGAAGAAAATTTTAGTGACCATAATTAAAAAAATGCTTAATTTTTGATTTTAATATTTATTTGTTTATTTTTTCTATTTTCATCCAGCGTA
>JAISIT010000006.1 GCA_031261915.1 Candidatus Methanoflexus mossambicus | reverse complement strand
AATTTTAATTATGATATTAATTTTAATTATGATATTAATTTTAATTATGATATTAATTTTAATTATGATATTAATTTTAATTATGATATTAATTTTAATTATGATATTAATTTTAATTTTAATATTGATCATTCGGTTGGTGTTATTATCAAAATTGTTTCTGTTGTAGGTCGTAAAAATTCTGGAAAAACGTCATTAACTATAAAAATCATAAAAGAACTTAAGAATAGGGGTTATAATGTTGCAAGTATAAAACATTCCCATCATAAAATGGAATTTGATCGTGAAGGGACTGATACATATAAACATACCGAAGCAGGAGCCGAACCGGTTATAGGTGCTGGGGGAAGATTTTATTTTAATATTAATTGCGAAATGTCTCTTGAAAGGTTATTGTTTTTAACAAAATTCATTGATGAACCTGATTTTGTTGTTATTGAGGGTTTTAAAAATTATAATTATCCTAAAATCTCTTTATCTCCAGAAACTGTTGATGATTTCACAATAGCTAAAATTGATTCTTTTTCACTTAGTGATGAGGGATTTAATGATTTAGTGGATTTAATTGAAGAAAAAACACATGATATTACTAATACTCTTTATACTAATGAATGTGGATATAATGATGGAGAATCTATTTCTAAAGCAATTATTCAAGGCGAAACAAAATATGTTGAGGACGATACAGATGTTTATCTTTCTATTGATGAAAATGTTGTTGGTTTAAATACTTTTGTTAATAATTTTATTAAAGATACAATTCTTGGTATGTTAAAATCTTTAAAAACCAAAAAATTTGGGGTTAAGCAATTTAATAAAATAGAATTATTAATTAAAAATAAAAAATAGCTATAAACAACAAAAGAATAAAGAAAAAATAAACAAAAAAATAAGAAATAGAATAATAAAGAGAATAATAAATAAAGAATATATATTTTTGATGTTATATTTTTAGTCTTTCATTAGTATTTTGCCAAATAGACCTATTAATTTATTAGTAATATTTGTAACTACATCTCGAGATAATACAAATGTTATAAATAACCATGAAATAAAAATAATTCCATATCCAAGAATTAAATCATGTTTTAAATAGTAAATAAGCAGATGTCCATTGTAGTCGTATATAAACAGTATTTTTGCAAATATTTTAATTAAATAAAAATGGAAAATGTAGAGTGCAAGGGAATTAATGCCTATTTTAGTTAAAAATGTTTTTTTATTTGGCATTAAGTAGTTTAATAAAAATATTAATATTATTCCAGCAATAATTACTAAAAATCGCATTATTATTCCTGGAAGTATCCTTAAATCCAATGATTCATAGCTTGATTTTAATTGAAAAATTTGTAAATCCCAGTTTGTAAATATAATGCTCATAATAGCTAAAATAATAATAAATATAATTAATAAAACATATTTATTTTTAAAAAGATTTGTAAATACTTTTATGATTTTATTTAATATTGGGCTTGATTCATTAGGATTTTTAATATAATATCCAAGTAAAAATACTGGAAACATACAAAATGTTTTGGATAATACTAAAAAGTTATCTGGAAGAGGAAATATTCCAATAATAAGTCCAATAGCTAAGGTTATCCAAAAGGAGTATTTTAATTTTATTATTGCTGGTAAAAGTAGTCGCATTATAAATAAACTAAAAAGATACCATAATAAAAGGTATTCGGTTATAAATGGAGTATTTGCAAATTTAAATTTTAAAATGAAATGTTCAAACAATATCCAAACTAATGTAAATATTACATAAGGAATTAAAAGATTTGTAAATAATTTTTTAACATCAGAATTTTTAATTTTAGATAAATAACCACTTACAAAAAAAACCAACGGCATAGCTATTACTGAAATCATTACTCCAATTGTAGGTTGAATAATTTCGTAATATACCATTAAATGTCCTAAAACAACTAAAATCATACCTAATCCACGTAAATTATCATATTTGTAGATTCTTTTGGTTTTGGATTTTGGCATGGTTTCATTAGCATACACATTATTTTCATCTGAATGTCTATTATTTTTATCAGTATTTATTGTCATTTTAATCATTAAAGAATTTAATAATTAATATTCAAAACTAACTCTTTCAAATTTCTCTTTTTTATTTAAATCTTTTGTTGCATCTATGCCTACTTTAGTCGTAGTTCCATCAGGTGTTGCAACAGGATCAAGGGAAGAACCTCTTGCTTTAGGCACTATAATTATGTCTTCATCACCTTTTACTCTTGTAGCTATTGCATATTCAATATCTTCTGGATTGAAAATATCAATATCCTCATCAACAACAATGCTATGTTTTAATGACGGGTGAGCTGAAAGAGCAGCTAAAATTACATTTTTCCCATCTCCTTGATTTTGTTTTTTTATAGAAATAGTTGCATGTAACCAACAGCAACCACCTTCAGTTAATACAACATTTTGGACTGTTGGAACAGTATTTTGAACAGATTTAAAGATTCTTGGTTCTTGTGGAAGTCCTTGAAGTAATCTATGTTCAAATCCTGCAGGGATTATACTATGATAAAATGCATTTTCTTTAATATGCATTTTTGAAAGGTTTATAATTGGTTCATCTCTAACAACATCATAAGTATCGGTTAAATCTACAAAAGGTCCTTCTTTCGCTGTTTTGGTGGTAGAAATTTTGCCTTCTAAGATTATTTCTGCTTCAGGAACTCTAATGGGATTTTCTCCATCGGTTTCTAATAACTTTAAATTTCCATTTTTAAATGAGTTAGCTACTTCCATTTCATCTGTATTTATTGGTATTGATGTTGTTGTGGCTAACAATGTTGAAGGATCCATTCCAATAGCTATTGCTATATCTAAATCTTCATCTAACTCTTTAGCCCTTTGAAAATAAGTGTATAAATTTCTTGGAACGATTCGTATCGCTAATTTGTCATTTTCAAGTTTTAACATTCTATGAATTGATGCATTAGCTATTCCAGTTTCAGGATCACATGCAAAAACGACTCCAGATGTGATATATTCTCCACCATCTTTTTTATAATGGGTTAGAATTGGAATTTTACTTAAATCTGCTTTTGTTGTTTTATAACAATTTTCATCTTTAATTGAATAGAGATTATCCACTTTTTTTGGGTTTTCCATTCCTTTTATAATCTTTTGAGTTATTTCTTCAACTTTACAACATAATGCATCTGCTATTTTCTCTCGAGTATTACAAATTCCAGATAAAATAGGCATTTCATGATTTTTTATATTGTTTAATAAAACAGTTTTTCGTGGATATTTTTTCAACACTTCGACAATTTCATATTTTGTATTTAATTCATCTGAAATTGTTATAATTTCTTGTTTATTTTCAATATTTTCTAAGAGATTCATATAATTTTAACTTCCTTAAATTTTTACATTAAACAGCAGTATAAATTTTTAATTTTCATATTTTTAATATTATTATTTTTAATATTATTATTTTTAATATTATTATTTTTAATATTATTATTTTTAATATTATTATGGTTAGTTGTTATTCTTTTATTAAATATCATTTGATTCATATTTTAATAACTTTAAATTTGATTCTATATTTTTATCTAAAATAGCTAAGATTTCTCCAGCTAAGATTCCACCATTTTTTCCATTTGATATTCCGACAGTAGCAACAGGAACTCCAGGAGGCATACTTGTCATAGAAATAAGAGAGTCTAATCCATTTAATTCAATAGAACATGGAACTCCAATAACTGGCTTTTCACTTAAAGCAACAATAGCTCCAGCTACATGGGCTGAAAGTCCACTAACAGCTATGAAAACTTTTACATTTTCTTGAGAATTTATGTATTCTTCAAATTTATCTGGATTTCTGATAGGAGATATAATATTAAGGTCATAGGGGATTTTTAACCTATCTAATACATTTGTAACTTTTTTAGCTATTTTCATATCGGAATAGCTACCAGGAACAACAGATACAAGTGCATCTCCATATTCTTTATTTGTAGTAGTAATATCATTTTTGTAATTATTACTTAAAGAAGTTTCAGATTCATCATTATCCTCTTTATCCATGAAATTTTCAACTAAAAAACTACCCTTGATTTTATTTTGAATTTCATCATCATCTTTATCTACTTTTATTTTATACTCTTCTCTAAGTTTAGATATGTTTTTTTTAATATTGTAATCATTCACAGCAATTATTTGAGCCGCAAGAATCGCTCCATTGTCCCCTCTGTCAATTCCAACAGTAGCAACTGGTGCAGGATAAGGCATTTGTGCATTTGCAAATATTGCATCTATTCCACCTAATTTGGCTTTTACTGGAACTCCAATAACTGGTTTATGGGTGTATGAAGCTATTATTCCTCCTAAATGTGCAGTTAATCCTGCAATTGCTATAAATACTTCAATTCCTTTATTAGTTCCTTTTTCAACAAGATTTTTTACTTTTTCATGAGTTCTATGTGCTGATGCAACATTAATTGTGTATGGAACTTGAAGTTTTTCTAACATACTTGTTGTTTTTTCAGCTATTTTGATATCTGACCCACTACCAAGAATAATCATTACTTTAGCCATCATTAAATCACTTATATATATTAATAGATATATTAATAAAATTTTTACTTATAAATACTTTTTACTTATAAATACTTTTGTAGTTATATACTTTTTTAGTTATATTCTTAATTTTTATAAACTATTTTGCTATTTTTATAACTTTACTAAAAAATAATTAAATTTTATTTAAATGTTTAAATTTTATTATTTTTTTAATAATTTTCATTATTTTTTTTATTTTATAATTAAATAAATCATTCGTTTATATTATAATTTTTATTTTTTGTAATTTAAATATTTGTAATTTTAATTTTCGTAATTTTATTTTTTCTAATTTAAATATTTGTAATTTTATTTTTTGTAATTTTAATATTTTTGATTAAACTTTTGTTTATAATTCAAAAATTTAAATGATCTGGTTTTGTTTTTAAATAGCTTTTAAAATTCTTTAACGTTATCTTAATCGTTTTTCTTAAATAAAAATTCACCAGGGTCTGTTTCTTGGATTAATTTTAATTTTTTAGCTAATATTTTTATTGTAGATCCTTGAAGGAGAATAGAAATTATTGTAATAAAAAATACGATATTGAATATAAATAGCGAGTTTTTTATTCCTGCAACTAATGGGTATGTTGCAAATACTATTGGAACTGCTCCTTTTATCCCTGTCCAAGATATAAATAGCTTCTCTTTGAAATTATAATTTGAAGGAAGCATACATAAATATACTGCCAGTGGTCTTGCTATTAAAATAAGCCCTACAGCTATTATTAAACTTGTTAATGCTGATGGAATTAATTCACTTGGGAAAACTACTAATCCTAAGATTATAAACATTATTATTTGCATTAACCATGCTAAACCATCGAAAAAGCTTACCATAGCTTTTTTACTAACTATTGCACTGTTTCCAATTAAAAGAGAAGAGATATAAACTGCTAAAAATCCACTTCCACCGACGATTTCTGAAACAGAAAAGCTTAAAAGTGCTATGGCTATTAAAATTACAGGATATAATCCTTTAGTTTCAAGATTAATTTTATTTATAAATTTAACTGATAACTTTCCAGATATAAATCCAAATATTGTTCCAATGACTAATGCTTGGATTAAACTTAAAATTATCTCAAATATTGATGTTTTTGGATGTAACATAAGATGAACAAAACTTAAAGTAAGAATATTTGCCATTGGGTCGTTTACAGCACTTTCAAATTCAATTAAATGTTCTAATCTATGTTTTAATTTTAATTTATTTGTTCTAAATATTGAAATAACTGCACTAACATCTGTTGAAGAAATAATTGACCCTATTAAAAGTGATGCTATTAAATCAAAACCTAAAATAAAATGAATAAAAAGTCCAGTGGTTATAGCAGTTATTAAAACTCCAATAGTTCCTAAAGCTATTCCACTTTTAGCTATTGGCTTTGCTTCTTTAATATCTGTATCTAAACCTCCTGAAAATAGGATTATTGTTAATGCAAAGACACATATATATTGGACATAGGTATAATTATCAAAATATATTCCAACAGGTCCTTCTGAACCCATAAACATTCCTAAAACTAAAAATACTAACAATACTGGAATTCCTGCATGTGAGGATAATTTACTAAGTATTACACTAACTAAAAGTATAATTCCAGCTATTAATAACATTTCGGGTATTAAACTAAGCATAAAATCATTAAGGTGTTAAATTCATTTTTTATTATTTTTATTATCATTGCTATGCTTACTATTATTATTCTATTTATTGCTATTATTATGTATATTATTATTTTTATTACTATTACTATTTATATTATTATTATTATTATTATTATTATTATTATTATTATTATTATTATTATTATTATTATTATTATTATTACTATTTATATTATTACTTATATTATTACTTATATTAATATTATTAATATTATTAATATATTAATGAGCAATATTGTAAATATTATAAATTTATAAAATTTTTTAAAATTTTAAGCCCAGCTATTCCACTTTTTTCTGGATGAAATTGGGTTGCAAAGATATTATTTTCAGATACTGATGCTGTTAAATCACCACTATAATCAACTAATCCAGTGATAATATCTTCTTTTGGGACACAATGATAGGAATGAACAAAATAAAAATATTGATTTAGATAATCTTCTTTTGAATCAGAAAAAATTGGACATTTTTTTATAACTTTTAAATTATTCCATCCTATATGTGGAATTTTATGACCCTCAGGGATTTTTTTTACTTCTCCTTTGAATATATCAAGACCTTTAACTCCAGGACTTTCTTCACTTTTAGTAAACAATATCTGAAGTCCTAAACATATTCCTAAAAATGGTTTTCCATTATTAACATGTTCTAAAATCACATCTTTAAATGGTTCAATATGTTTCATAGCAGAACCAAATGATCCAACTCCAGGTAATACTAAATAGTCACTGTTAGCTATTTTTTCTATGTCATTACTTATGATCGGTTTTGTTCCGACTTTTAAAAAACCATTTGAAATACTTTTTAAATTTCCGCTACCATAATCTATAATTGTTAACATTTTATCTAATTTTATATAAATTATTATTCTTTCTAATTATTACTATTTTTCTAATTACTATTAATATGATTTACTATTAATATGATTTACTATTACTATTTATTTAGTTAATTATCTAATTGCATAATAATCTTTAATTCTTATTGTATCATCTAAAAATGGAGTTGAAACTTCATGGAGAACTACATTTTCTGTTGCTACAATTGTGTGAGGAATATTTGGTTCTATTCTTATTGTATCATTTTTTCCAAAATATTCTTTTTTATTTTCAAATTCAATATATCCAGCACCAGACACAATATACATAGTTTCGTCTTTGTTTTCATGATAATGGAATGAAGTTTGATATCCTTCTTTAATAAATAGCTCTTTGGTAAGATATTTTTCAGTGTAAATTAAAACTTTCTCATATCCCCATGGCTTATCAGTTCTTTCAGCATATTCTTTTTTAATGGTTTCTAATTCTTTTGAAGTATCAATCGCCATCCAAAAGAGTCCATTTTCTTTGTAGTATGTTAAATTATTATCTTTTGCAAGTTGAGGGAAGATTGTTTTTTCTATATCTCCATATTCAAATTCTCCAAAATCTAATTTTCCTTTAGAGTAATATATTCCACCATTTATGTAGTAATCAAGTAATGGTTTTTCTTTAAATGAAACTAAACGATCACCACTGGTTTCAACAATTCCATAAGGAGATTGCATTTGTGTTATGAATATTGAGAAGAAATAATCAGATTTTTCACCTTGTTCTATCATTTTTTTAATATTTAAATCTGCAACAACATCACCATTACGGATTACACAAGGTTTATCTCCAAGTGCTTCCATTCCAAGCCGTATTGCATTTAATGTTCCAAGAGGTTCATCTTCGATTACATAATGTAATTTAACTCCATTGTATTCATCTCCAAAGCGATCCATGATTTTTTCATGTAAAAATCCTGCTAAAAGATAAACTTCATTTACTCCTGCATTTTTAAAGTCAAATAGCTGTTTATCAAGAATAGTATAATCGTCTTTTATTTCCACAAGAGGTTTTGGTATTTTTTCAGTTATAGGTCTTAATCTTTTTCCAAATCCTCCACAAAGTATCATTCCAACAGTTTCATTCATTTTTGCACCATTTTATTCTTGGATAATATAAAATAATTTTATTATTTAAAATCAGTATAAATAAATTAATCATAATTAATATTTTTATAATTAACATTTTTATAATTAATATTTTTATAATTAATATTTTTATAATTAAATGTATTATTTACTAATTTTTTTATAATTAAACATATTATCTACTAAAATTTTTATAATTAATTGTAGTATAAATAAAAATTATTATAAACTATCATGTCATTAATAATTATGTTTCTTTTTATTAATTAAGTTTAGCATATTTCTTTAAAATCAAAAATTATCTAATGTCTTATATTTTTGGGTTTTTGTTGTTTTTCTTGTATTTAAAGGTTTTTCAAATGAAATAACTCCATATTTTCCTCCACCACCAGGAGTAATATGTAATTCTTTATTTCTAAATGATTCAATAGCTTTTGAAATATTTAAATCTATTTTAGCAATATCTTCAATATCACTTTTAATTAAAATATCTATTTCACTTCCAATATTATTTATTAGTTGATTCCACTTATTTTGAACAGTTTTTGTTGTCACACCTTTACCTACAACTAAACTAATGATTTCTGCAAGAGGCATTAAGTGAATATATGGAGGTCTATGGTCTGGATGTCTTGGAGTGTCGTAATCAGCTATTTCTGATATTCTAAAATCTACTCCTTTTTTTATTTTTCCACCACATTCACATTTCATCTTATTTTCTTTAGCAATTAATGGATCAATAAAAGTATAACATTTAGTGCATGCAGTAATATGATATTTTCCCATATCTGCAACAAGTCCGTAATTTGCTTTAAATTTCTTTTTTTCAATAGCTTTTTTTAGTGCAGAGAAAGAAATATCTTCCATTTCAACTTGATTAAATTCTCGACCTAATCTATGTGGCCATGGGGAATGAGCATCGGAATTTGTTAAAAATGTGAAACTTTTAAGTTCTTTAACTGTATCTGCCATATCGGTATTTGCAGATAATCCTAACTCAATAAAATCTACTTTTTTACCATCTTTTTTTGACCCATAACAATCATAAATACTGTCAAATGTTTTGTACATTCCAGTCCAGGGCGTAAATGCATGGGCTGGACCAATCAAACAATCATATTCATGGGCTAAATCTAATAGCTCATTTCCATTCATTTTAACCCTTGGTCTACCATCACTATCAACGTTTTTACTTACAAGCTCTCCACTAATTTCCCTTGCAATTTCAATGTTGGGAATAATGAATAAATGATGAATCTTATTTTTTCCTTCGACTTCTGCAGTTATAATGAAGTCACAGTCGTTATGAGAGTAAATTCCATCTCCACTGTAGGTTGTGCTTTCTTCTATCATATCTAACCAACCATTATGAAATCCATCTCCAGTTCCAACTAGTTGAAGTCCTTTAAGCTTTGATTGGGGAGCTATATTATTTATAACCATATCCTTTGAACTTGCCATAGAAAAACAACTATGTAAATGTAAATCAGTGTTTATCAACATATATTTATATTTGTCATGATAATATTTATATTAATTTGATTAATTAATCAATTTATTTAACTATATTAATAATCCACTTAATTTAAACTATTTAATAATCCGTTTATTTGATACTATTTAATAATCAATTTATTTAAACTATTTAATAATCCGTTTAATTTAAACTATTTAATAATCAATTTATTTAAATTTTAATTTAATAATTACCGTTATTTAATTTATTTAACAAATAATATATTTTTATTTTCTTATATTATGTTTTTATTTTTCATAATTTTTATTTTAAATTGTTTTATTGATGATTTTCATGGATACTAAATATCAAAGGGCTAAAATACTTGTTGAATTATTAAAAAGTTTTTATTTGCAAGTTTTTATTTCATTAGGACTTTACATTGTTATTATATTAAGATTTGCTCTTATTTATCCTGGAAATTATATTAAAACTAATTTCATGATTAGTCAAAGCATTAGTAATAAAATTTTATATTATTTGGCTGGTGGAAATCAGACATTGATTGATGCTGTTAATTCTCAACCACAACCAGATTTATCTTTCTTTCAAAGTTCTACATTTCTATTTTCATATATTGGAATAATTTTTGGAGTATTTATCATTTTTAAGTTTATAAAATTCTATAAACTTAAATCTAAATTTTATAATAGTGAAACAAAAGATATTGCTCTTAAAAAGTTCATGAAAATGGATAATACTCCTTCAATTCAGGATGTTTTAAATAAATTTGATGAAAATAATTCAAAAAAGAAAAAAAAATTTTATTTATACTCCATTAGAGTAGTTATTTTGATGGGTCTATTGTTTGTATTGAAAAGATATTTAAATGGTGGAGGAGGAGTTATTTTAGATGTTATCATATTTTTTGCTATTTTTAACATCATATATCGATATTTATTCACTTTCCATTTAGATAAAAAGATATTTAATGAAAATTGGGAAAAAAAGAAAATAGTTAAGTACCTTAAATTAATGGAAAGTTAAATTATTTTTCCATTTGTATATATTTTTGATATTTATGCTTCATTAAATAGTATTAACTGGTAATTACAATAAATAGTTATAATATAAATGATACAAATATAATATAAATAAGTAATTAATAAATATAAATAATTAATTAATAAATATGAATAATTAATTAATAAATTAAATAATTAATTATAATACTAATCATAATTGCAAATAACAAATAGAATATTATAAATTTAAAAATTATTAAATTAGGGGATTGAATCATGGTTAAATTGCCAGTTGGAGTGTCAAATTTTCCTGAAATGATGGAAGAGGATAATATTTATATTGATAAAACTAAACATATTTTTAATTTAATCGATAGATGAAAAATATATTTTTTATCTCGTCCAAGAAGATTTGGAAAGTCATTACTTATTAGTACATTAGAAGAACTTTTTAAATGAAATAAAAAACTTTTTAAAGGTTTAGCAATCTATGATTTATGGGATGAATGGGAAATGGAATATCATGTAATTCATTTGGATTTTAGTAATCGAACATATAATGCTCCAAAATTATTAAAACATTCATTACTTAAATTTTTAAAGGACACTGCGACTAAATTTGATGTAGAATTAGAAAATAATGGTTTATTGTCTGATAATTTAATAACTGATACTTTTGAAGAATTAATTGAAAAAATATATTACTCTTCTAAAAAAAGATTGTTATTTTAGTCGATGAATATTATAAGCCAATTATTAAAAATATTGGTGATATTGAATTGGCTAAGGAAATTAGAGATATTTTAAGTAGTTTTTATGAAGTAATTAAAGGAAATGATAAATATTTAAGGTTTGTTTTCATAACTGGTGTTAGTAAGTTTTCCAAAACCTCGGTATTTTCTGGTATGAATAGTCCTGATGATATAAGTATTGATGATGACTATGCAACTATTTGTGGTTATACTCCAGATGAATTGGAAACTAATTTTAAAGAAGAAATAGTTAATTTAGCTAAAAAAACTAAAATGGGCTATGATGAGGTATTAAATCAGATTAAATGATGTTACGATGGATATAGTTGGAATGGGATTGATTTTTTATATAATCTTGTTATGAATCAAAAAAAGTTCACAGCTATTTGTGAAATAAAATATGATGATAGTAAAAGTTGTGATACATTAATATCTGATGCAATAAATCAGATTTATAAAAATAAGTATTATGAACCCTATTTAAATAAAAACATTATTATAATTGGAATGGGTTTTTCAAATAGGCAAATAAAAGTTAAAATTGAAGAATTTAAAAGTTAAAATTTAACTAATATCCTCTATTTTAATCTAATATTCTTATTTTAATTGTTTCTCCTTTAACAACATCTAAATTATTGATTTCACCTAGTGCTTTTTCAATATCTGATTCATTTGCATGGTGAGTGACTAAAATTATTGGAACTGGTTGTTTATCAGAATTTCCTTTTTGTGTCATGGATTCAATACCGATATTATACTTTTTAAGGACTTCTCCAACTTTATATAAAACTCCTGGTTGATCTACGGCTGTGAGTCGTATATAATATTTAGCATTTAAGTCCTCAATTTTTTTAACCTTAGCTATTTGGGAAGTTTTAGGACCATAATTAATTTCTTTTTCTGGATTTAATACAATATCAATAACATCTCCCATAACAGCACTTGCTGTTGCCATTCTACCAGCACCTTGACCATAAAGTAAAACTGGACCAACAAAATCACCAACAAGATAAACTGCATTGTAAACATCATTTACTGAGGATAATAAATGAGTTTTTGGAACAAATGTTGGATGAACTCTAATTTCTAAGTTTCCATTGATTTTTTTAGCTATTCCAAGAAGTTTTATTGAGTAATCAAGTTCATTATTTGCAAAATTAATATCTGTTGGAGTTATTTTAGTAATACCTTCAACTGTAAAGTTTTCTTGAGGCACATATTCTCCAAAACCAATTTTAGTTAAAATTATAAGTTTTTGAGCTGTATCATGACCTTCTATATCAAATGTAGGGTCAGCTTCAGCATAACCTTTTTCTTGTGCTTCTTTAAGAACACTATCAAAGTCTAAACCCTCTTCAGTCATTTTTGTGAGAATATAATTAGCAGTTCCATTCATTATGCCGTATATAGAGTCAATTCTATTAGAAGAAAGTGCTTCATTAAATG
Source organism: Candidatus Methanoflexus mossambicus (assembly GCA_031261915.1). Taxonomy (GTDB): domain Archaea; phylum Methanobacteriota; class Methanobacteria; order Methanobacteriales; family Methanobacteriaceae; genus Methanoflexus; species Methanoflexus mossambicus. Next base: position 12,685 of record JAISIT010000006.1, on the reverse strand, counting down.
GAGTTAAAAGAGGAATTCCTCCACCAACACTTGCTTCAAATAATATTCTAACATTGTTTTTTGTAGCAGTATCTATCAATTCTTCCCAATGTTTTGCTATTAATGCTTTATTTGCACTTACAACATGTTTGCCATTGTTTAATGCTTTTAAAATGAAAGTTCTGGCAGGTTCATATCCTCCCATAAGTTCAATGACAATATCAATCTCATCATCGTTTAATATCTCATTAACATCTGTTGTTAATAATTCTGGCTCTATTTTAACTCCACGATCGCTTGTAATATCTAAATCTGCTACTTTTTTTAATACAAGTTTTTTTCCAGTCTTTTCATTTAACAACTCTTGATTTTTATTAAATATTTCGACTGCACCTGCACCAATTGTTCCAAATCCAATAAGTCCTACATTTACTTCATTTGACATTATTTTTCCTCAATTCCACGAATTAAGCATTTAAATTTTATTATTTTAATTAATTTTATTTAAAAAATTTAATTTTTATAAGTTTATTTTTAAATTTTTTAACTTATTTTTTATTTTTTAAATTTTTTATATCTTTTAAATTAATTAACATTATAATTTATTAATTTTTTATTTATAAATTTTTTTATAGTGGTTATGTTTATTATTATTTTTATTACTTCTATTAAGTTCATTATTACTTTTATTTATTATTGCTTTTATTTACTATTACTTTTATTTATTATTACTTATTATTAAGTTTATTGGGCTTATAATTTTATTTTTACTTTTATTATTTTTTCTCATTTTATTACTTTATCATATTTTATTATTTTATCATATTTTATTATTTTGTCCTATTTTCATTATTATTTTTAATAAATTCCGTCTTTAAGTTTAACATATTCATCAATAGATTCTCTTGTAGTTCCAATAACTAATCTATAATATTTTAAGTTTTTGTTTTCTATAACTTCCTCTACTTTTCCTTTAGCTATTATTTTTTCTCCTTCTAAAACTTGTCCAGCATAAGTATGAGTAAATGAAGCTATTTCGCTAATTGGAAAATCATCTCCACCTGTAATTTTCATATCTTTAATTTTGTAAATAGCTGGATTATCATAGGATCCAATGGCATCGCTAACAACACATTCGACACTGGCTTTTCCGACATTATTATATTTAACATCACCCCAATTTCCTTTTATTTCATCATAGTTTTTTGTAGCTAAAATATCAAAAAGAGTTCCATTAATAACTCCTCTATTGTTTTTACGAGATTCATACCATATAAATTCTTTTTTTGTCAATGATTCATCTTTAATTCGTTTATCATAGACTTTTTCCCAATAGCTATTATCTATAGAATTTAAAGTGATAGTTTTTTTAATTTTATTACTCTTATTATTTTCATTATTTTCATTATTTTCATCAATAATAGTTATTTTTTTATTTTTATTATTTTTAAAGCTTTCAACAGCAATTTTATGATTTTTTAAACCATATACAACAAAATCTAAATCAGAAATCTCTGATTTTTGGAGTCCTGGGAGAATAGATCCAGATATTCCAAGATTATTGTAATCTATACCTGCGACATAATGGAAAAAGTCAGAAAGATCAATTAATTTCTTATAAAAATTCAAAGTATTCAATTCATCTTTATTTTTTGTATTTTTCTCATATATTTTATTAAATTCTTCTCTAATTTCTTTTAAACGTTTTTCAGGTTTAATAACTTCAGATATTTTATCATAAGGGACTCCCATCATCTCTATGTTTGTAATATCACATTGATACAAATATTCTGGATGATTTTTTCTTAAATAATCATAAGCTTCATCAGAATCTACTTTACGATAGTTTTTGCCATTTTTTTCTCTATCTCCATTTTCATCAGGAATATATCTTAAAAAAGAAAGTATTCTATTTGCTGGATGAATGTAATTTGTTGTTGCAAAGAATAAATCATCTTTAGTATAAATAAAATCTCTTGTTCTTACTTTTAATTGATTAAAATCAGTTTTATTTTCCATTTAAATCTCCTTTTTATTTAATTTTTAATTTTAATAATTTTTGCTGTGAATAATTTTAATTTATTATATCATGATTGCTTAAATGATTTTATTGGTATTTATTATTATATTAAATGATAGATTAAATGATAGATTAAATGATTTTATTATACTTTATTATTTTTGAATAATTTTATTATTAATTGGTGGATTATCAGCTTTAACAAAATTTTTAAGTATTCCAATATCTTCAATAGCTATTTCTACATTATCTCCAATATTTAAGTTTCCAACACCTGGAGGAGTTCCTGTTGAAATAATATCTCCTGGTAATAGTGTCATAATTGAAGATATAAATTCAACAAGTTTATATGGTGAAAAAATCATATTTTTAGTATTAGATTCTTGTTTTATTTCTCCATTTACTTTTGTTGTGATTTTTTGGTTTTTTGGATTCAAATTTGTTTCAATCCATGGACCAATTGGTGCAAATGTATCAAAACTTTTAGCTCTTGTCCATTGAATCTCTTTTCTTTGAATATCTCGAGCTGTTATGTCGTTAAGTATTGTATATCCTCCAATATATTCTTTAGCTATTTCAGAGGGGATATTTTTTGATTTTTTTGAAATAACAATAGCTAATTCTCCTTCATAATCAAGTTCATTAGACTCTTTAGGATAAATAATATCTTCTAAATGTCCAATTATAGAGCTATTTGGTTTTATAAATATTTTTGGTTCATTAGGAATCTTCATATTAAGTTCTTTAGCATGATTTTTATAATTTAATCCAACACAAACTATTTTTGATGGAATTACTGGAGTTAATATTTTTATTTCATTTAAAATATGCTCTTCAATGATATTTTCAATTAATTCCTTTTCATTTTTTCGAAATATCTCTTCAAGTGAGTTAATAGCTATTTTTTTAACAATCTCTTGACTATCATCATAAATTCCAAAACTTTCTTCTTTTTTTTCTTTAAATCTAATAATCTTCATATTATCTGTTAATTTTAGATATTATTCATGTTTTTTGATGATTTATACTTTAAATAATTCTTTCTATTGGAACAACAAGAATATCCTTTGCTCCAGCAGTTTTAAGTTTGTTTACTAATGTAAATACCTCTGATTCATCTACCACTGCTTGAACAGCTACTGTGTCTTCTTTAGATAAAACTTTAGAAACTGTTGGACCTGTCATTGCAGGCATAACATCTTTGATTTCATTTAATTTACTATTTTCAGCATTCATCATCACTAATTTTTTTGATTGGGCTTGAATAACTCCTTGAACACTTATATTAACACTTTCAATTATGTTATTTTTATTTTTATGGCTATTTTTATTTGCAACAAGTTTTATTGAGCTATTAAGTATGGTATCGATTTGTTTTAAATGATTCATTTTCAATGTTGTCCCTGTACTTGTTAAATCGGATATTACATCAGATACTCCAATAAATGGAGCTATTTCCGTAGAACCACTTAATTCAACAATTTTTAAATCTAAATTCTTTGATTTTAAATAGTTTTTTGTAAGATTTGGAAATTCTGTGGCTATTGTCATTTTAGAGTTTAAATCATCAATTGAATTGATATTAGAGTCTTCAGGACTTGCAATTACAAGTGAAGTTTCTCCAAATTTTAAATCTGTTAAAATTTCAATGTCTACTCCTTTTTCTTTAATTAAATCCAGTCCTGTTATTCCCATATCAACAATACCATCTTCTACAAATTCTGGAATGTCACGAGCTCGTGCAAACATTATTTCTATATTTTCATTGTATGTTTTTGATTTTAATTTCCTATTTTGCCCATCTTTAAGTTGTAATCCTGCTTTTTTTAAGATTTCTATTGCTGGTTCACTTATTCTTCCTTTTGAAGGCACTGCAATTATAATATTCATTAAATCATGACCTTTTATGTAATAATACTTTTAATTAATAGAATTCATATTTTTTTTAAAATAATAATTAATTTTTAAATTTATATTGCATTTTATTAACTTTATTAAAAAATTATTAATCAATTTTATTTATTAAATAAAAATTATTAAATTATTAATTAATTTTCATTAATTTATTATATTAGTTTAAATATATTAGTTTATAATTATTATATTATTAAGTTTTTATTATATTCTTTTTAAATAGTTTATTAATTATTAAAATTATTTATTAGTTATTAAAATTATTTATTAGTTATTAAAATTATTATTTTCTTATAGATATTTAATTAATTATTTTATTAGAATTGATTATATGGTTGTATAAAGTTGTTTTATATAATATGAGTTGTTTTATTGATATTATGGAATCAAATGCTATTTTAATTAAAAATGCTAATTTAATTACTCCGATATGTGCTAATAATGGCTATTGGAATGATGAAATTATTAATCGGAAAAATGTTTCAGTTTTAATTGAAGATGATAAAATATCTGAAATTGATAGTAAAATTAGTGAAAATTCTGTAGATAAAATCATTAATGCCGAAGGAAAGATTTTGATGCCTTCTCTTATTAATACTCATACTCACAGTTCTATGAATTTATTAAGGGGAGTTGCTGATGATTTAGAATTAGATTCTTGGTTAAATGATCATATTTGGCCAATGGAAGCAGGTTTAAATGGTGATTTATGTTATCTTGGAACACAATTAGCTATTATTGAAATGATTAAAACTGGAACAACTTGTTTTTCTGATATGTATTTTTATATGGATTCTGTTGCAAAAGCTGTTGATGAAAGTGGAATTAGAGCTGTTTTATCCAATGGAATGATTGATTTTGGTGATGCCAATAAGCGAGAAAGCGAATTTAAGGATAGTATTCAACTTATTAAAAATTTAAATAATTCTGCTAATGGAAGAATAAAAGTTTATTTTGGTCCACATTCTCCAATTACTGCTTCTAAAGAGCTATTACTTGGAGTTAGGGAGTATGCAGAAAAATATAACACTGGAATCCATATTCACATGAATGAAACCCAAAAAGAAATAGAAGATATTCAAAATCAATACAATATGAGACCTTTTGAATATTTAAATGATATTGGCTTTTTAGATGGTATCCGTAATGATGATAATGGCAATGATAATGGCAATAATAATGAAAATATTAATGTTTTAGCTGCCCATTGTGTATGGCTTAGTGATAGGGAAATAGCTATTTTAAAAGAGAATAATGTTAAAGTTTCTCATAATCCCTGCAGTAATATGAAATTAGCTTCAGGAATAGCTCCAGTAAATAAATTAATTGATAATAATGTTTGTGTTTCTTTAGGTACCGATGGTGTAGCATCTAATAATAATTTAGATTTATTTGAAGAGATGAAATTTGCATCACTTTTATCAAAAGTTAATACTTTAAATCCAAAGGTTCTTCCTGCCAATGATTTAATTAAAATGACTACATTAAATGCTGCAAGAGCATTGGCATTAGATAAAGAAATAGGTTCAATAGAAATAGGTAAAAAAGCAGATATGATATTAATGGACACTAATAATATTTCATTTACTCCAACAGCTAATTCATTAATCTCTCATATTGTATATTCTGCTAATGGATATTCTGTTGATACAACAATTTGTGATGGAAATGTTTTAATGGAAAATAAACAGTTAAAAGTATTTAATGAAGAAGAAATTCTAAATAATGCAAATAAAGCAACTTTAAAATTAAAAAATGCAATTGAAAACAAGGATTAATTATGAATTTTCAAGAGATATATGTTGTGTGGATTATATTACGAAGTCATCTGAGCTTATTTTTTTAAATGAAGTGACAATTTGAATGGAAGTCCAGATTATCAAAAGGATAGTCAAAACTATGCTTAACAATTGGATCACATCCATATTGGAAACCTCCTATAATTGTAAAGCCAGACAAATTAACGTTTACGTGTCTGACTTTCAAAGTTATAAAATCACATTGCTGCATTTTATTCAATTAAACATGAATTTAACTGCTTTATTTTACTTCGTAGATACAAATCCACAGGATTTAAAATTATTGAATATTAATTATTAATTTTTTCTAATTAAATACATTGTTTTATTAGAATAATAAATTAAAATGTTCATATCTTTAGATTTTGTTATGTCGTTTCAAGAAAAATAAATTAGATATATTTAAATAATATTAACTTTAAATTAAATAATTGTACGTTTGCGTGTCTGATATGAAGTTATTTTTTAACTTCATAACTTTCAATTTTATTTTTTAAATTCTTTTTTTTAAATAGTGTTGGATTAATAGTATAATTAATATAGTAATATAAGTAATATAATTAATAATATTAATACTTTTTTTGATATATGTAATATATAAATATTTCTATTTTTTCATGTTTCATAGTTTTATTCTTAGATACTCTTTTGAAATATATTATTTAAATTTCAATTATTTTTTAATTAATATTTCTATTTTTAGTTAATATTTTTTTATATTTCTATCTAAATATCATTTAATACTATAAAAACTTAATTAAGATTATAAAATTTATAAATTATCAAAGAATAATCTTATTTTTAAAAATAATAATAAATTAAATCATTATATCTATTTTTAATTTAGATATTTTTTCAATATTGAATAAGATGTTAAATATTTTAAAAAAATAGAAAAAAAGATAAATAATTATTTAAACAGAAGAAATAATTAAAAAAACAGAATATAAAAAAATATAACTAATTAATATAGTATCTTGACAAATTTAAAAATTTAACAGTAATTTAAGGACTTAATGGTAAATGAGATAAAAACTAAAATCTATCGTTTGATGTAACTAATTCCAGTTTTATTCATTACAATACTTTTTTCCCACCCATTATCTTTTTCCGGATAATCAGATCTAAAATGGGCTCCTCTACTTTCTTTTCTAAGTATGGCTGAGTTTATTGTTAAAATAGCTATTTCAATCATATTTGTAATTTCTAAAGCATCTATTAATGTTTTATTGTAGTGTGTTTGCTTAGATACTTTTAAGTTCTTTAATTGCTTTTTAAGTTCTTTAACTTGATTTAAAGCAGAATTTAAACCATTTTCATCTCTAATTATTGCTACTTTTTCCCACATTATTGTTTTTAATTGTTTTTTAAGGTTTGCAGGAGTTATATTTTTATTTGAATTGTTATTTATATTATCTTTTCTATGGTCATTTGAAATAAATGCATTTATTCTTTTTTCTTCTTCTTCAATAGCTATTTTATTAATATTTTTATTGATATTCTCATTAATATCTTTATTACTATTTTCATTATTATTTTTAGTATTTTGATTATTTTTAACATTTTTTGAAGCAGAAACACCAGCTATTTTTCCAAATACTTGAGTGTCTGCAAGGGCATTTCCACCAAGCCGGTTTGCTCCATGAACTCCACCAGTAACTTCTCCACATGCAAAGAGGTTTTTAATATTTGTTTTAGCATTTTTATCGATTTTTATTCCTCCCATAAAATGATGGGCAGTTGGAGCAACTTCCATTGGCTCTTTTCTAATATCCACACCAACATCTAAAAATTGAAGTAGCATTGTTTCTAATTTCTCTTCAATCAATTCTTTTGGAAGGAAACTAACATCTAAATAAACTCCACCAGCTTCTGTTCCTCGACTTTCACTTATTTCTTGATAAATAGACCTTGCAACAACATCACGAGTAGCTAATTCCATCCTTTCATCATATTTTTTCATAAAACGTTCGCCATCTTTATTTAAAAGAATTCCACCCTCCCCACGAACGGCTTCAGTTACTAATATTCCTTTTCGAGAATCTGGTGATAACATTCCAGTTGGATGAAATTGAATTTCTTCCATATCAATTAAATCTGCTCCAATATTGTAAGCTAATAGAAATCCGTCTCCATTTTTTTGAATAGTATTGGATGTTACAGGATACAATTGTCCAGCTCCACCACTAGCTATTATAATTGATTCTGTTTTAAAAAATATTGTTTTTGAATCATTTAACCTTAATCCAACTGCACCAATTACTTTTTCTTTATCTTTAAAATCAGGAATTAAAGCAGTTATCATTACTTCATCTATTGTTTCAATGTTTCTTTTAATAATCTCTTCTTTTAAAGCCATTATTATTTCATGTCCTGTCCTGTCTCCTTGAAAACAAGTTCGTCTAAATTTTTGCCCTCCAAATGGTCTTTGATTTAATTTACCATTTTCTTGACGATCAAACAATGCACCATAATCTTCTAAATCATTTAATCTATCTGGAGCATTATTAACTAATATTTTAACAAGTTCTGGATCATTTAAATAGCTTCCACCTTTTAATGTATCTTCTAAATGGCTTTGTTTAGTATCTTCTTTATCTACATAACCAAATGCTGCGTTGTAACCACCTTCTGCCATTCCTGTGCAACCAGAACGGAATGATAATCCTTTAGATACTATTAATGGCTCTAATCCAGATTTTGATACTTCAATAGCTGCTCGACACCCTGCACCACCAGAACCAATAATTAAAACATCTGTTGTAATAACTTCACTATTCATAATTACATTTTTGTTTATAATTTTATATATTGTTTTTCATATGTTTTCATTAGAGTATATGTTTTTTTCTGTTTCATATATTAATTTCTTTTTCATGATAAATTTTTAATAATTTAAATATTAAATAGTAACTTATAAATATTTTTAAATATAATTTTAATAATAAATATAATTTTAATAATAAATATAAATTTAATAATAAAAATTAAAATTTAATTAGATATTTAATTCTATTTTTAATTAGTATATTTAATTATGTATTAAAAAATTAAAATATGTTTAATAATTATTTTATTTGTTGTTTGGAGTTATTATTATGGAAATTACATTAAACAAGGAAAAATTTGAAGAAATGGTTTATTATATTATTTATAAATGTCAAAATAAACCTTCTTTTGGTAAAACAGTTTTATTTAAATTATTATACTTTGCGGACTTTGATTATTATGAATTAAATGAAAAATCTATTAGTGGTGAAACCTATCAAAAATTTGATTATGGTCCTATTCCTAAACACTTTGATTTGATTAAAAATAATTTAATTCAAGATAAAAAAATTCAGGAGTTTTCTGTTCCATTATTTGATGATGGAAAAGCATATATTTTCAGATATAAATCACTTAAACCACCAATTACAAATCTTATTTCAGCAAAAGAATTAGAACGAATAAACATCACTATTGACAAATTGTCAGATATGAATAGTGGGGAAATTAGTGATTATTCTCATGAAGACATGCCATGGAGAGCTTCTCAAAAAAACCAAGACATTGATTATAATTTTGTTTTTTATAGGGATGATCCTTATGTTATTAGAGATATTGAATGGTGAATAATGTCAGAATATAAATGTTATTATCATAAATCTTTTAAAAAAGAATATGATGCAATTGATAATGTTTGCAGAACATTTAAATTAGATTTTGATATTTTTCAAGATGCAAATTTTTCAAGATGCAATATTATCTGATTTAAAAAAATATAATCATCAACTTCCTAAAAAATATATTCATTTATCAAATCTTAAAGATTCTACAATTCCAGTTTTTAAATTTAGAAGATTTCATTGCCGTAATGGTGATGGATCAGATTTTAGGATTATTTTTGCAGTTGATAGAAATGAATTGTCAATTATTTTCATAGAATTATATGGAAAGAAATTTAAAGAAGATTTAGATTACAATAGGTTGAATACTTTTTTTAAGTTATATGATTCAATATTTAATGTTAATGGAACTATTGTTAAAAGTTTAAATTTAAATATTCATAATCTCCTTGATTTTTTCAATAATTTTTTATATTATCAAAAATATAATTAAATTATTATTAATAATTAACTTAATTACATAATTAATAAGTTATTAAATTTTATTTAGTTTATCAATTTTATTTATTTTATCAATTTATTTTAAAACTTATATTTGTTATTGTAGTGATATAATGAGTGATATTAAAGATAAATCTCTCGCTGATGAGGGAATAAGAAAAATAAAATGGGTTCAAAAACATATGCCTGTTCTTGAAGCTATTAAAAAGCAATTTGAAGAAGAAAAACCTTTTGAAGGACTTACAATTGGGTCTTGTTTGCATTTAGAACCAAAAACCATAAATTTAGGTCTTACACTTCTTGCAGGTGGAGCAGAAGTAGCTATGTGTGGTTGTAATCCATTATCTACCCATGATGATGCAACAGCTGGTGGAGATGCTCTTGGACTTAATATGTATGGTTGGAGAGAACAAAATGATGAAGAATACTATCATTCAATAAATCAAGTTCTTGACCATAAACCAGATATAATTATTGATGACGGAGCGGACATGATTCTTGTTATCCATCAAGAAAGAAAAGAGCTATTAAAAACTATTAAAGGAGCATGTGAAGAGACCACAACAGGTGTTCATAGATTAGAAGCTATGCATGCAGATAAAGCTCTTAAATTTCCAGTAATAGCTGTTAACGATGCATACACCAAGCATTTGTTTGATAATCGTTATGGAACAGGGCAATCAACGTTTGATGCCATAATGGGAACAACAAATATGTTAATAGCTGGAAAAACAGTCGTTGTTTCAGGATACGGCTGGTGTGGAAGAGGAGTTTCTACAAGAGCCGCAGGTTTAGGTGCTAATGTAATAGTAACAGAAGTTGACCCAATAAGAGCCCTTGAAGCAAAAATGGATGGATACAGAGTAATGAAAATCCAAGAAGCAGTAAAAGAAGCAGATTTAATAATCACAGTAACTGGAAATATCAATGTTATCCACGGTGATGACTTTAAATATATGAAAGATGGCTGTATGTTAGCCAACTCAGGTCATTTCAATGTAGAAATCAATCGCCAAGATTTAGAAGCATTATCAACAAATGTTGAAGAAGTAAGAGACAGCATAGAAGAATTCACATTAAAAGATGGAAGAAAAATATACTTATTAGCAGACGGCAGATTAGTAAATCTAGCAGCTGTCCGAGGACAAGGTCACCCAGCAGAAATTATGGATATGAGTTTTGCAGGACAAGCACTTTCAGCCAAATACATCAGTGAAAATAACTTACAAGTTGGAGTAACAAAAGCCCCAGATGAATTAGACTATGAAATAGCTAACATGAAACTAAAAGCAATGAACATAGAAATAGACTCCCTTTCAGACCGCCAAAAAGTCTACATGTCCGATTGGCAAGAAGGAACTTAAGTTTTAGCATATAGTTTTATAGTTTATTTTTTTTTTTTTTTTTTAAAATACTTGATGTGTGTGATTTTATGCCTGATGTAAAATATATTTTAAGTCGTGAGTTTTTGGAACTTATTAAAAAAACAATTATTGGAGTTAAAAATTGGCATAAATTGTTTTTATTTAAATTAGGTTTTTATAAATCCTGTGATCTTGAATTTTCAAATTTAGGAAATATTACTTTTCAAAAAAATGATTATCCTACTCCTTTTTTTTATGTGTCCTGTAATGCAATGCTAAAACCATATCGGGACAAGATTATGTCTATACATCATCAAAAAAATAATAAAATTATAGATATTGATGGTTTTAAATTTTCAAATGATAGTTCTTCAGAATTGATATGTTTGCTTGGTGAAACTTTCATAGATGAGCAGTATGATTTTAATTTAAGTGGGGGGGGGGGTAGAACATTTGATAATGCGACTGTGATCGATGTTGGTGCGAATATTGGTGATTCTACTCTTTATTTTGCAAATAATGGTTTTAATGTTGTTGCTTTTGAACCTTCTAAAAATACTTTTAATACTTTAAAAAAGAATTTAGATTTAAATGAATCTCATAATTTTAATATAATTGCATTTAATAAAGGTGTGGGTTGTAAAAATCATCAATTAAAATTGTTTAATTCAGATAACAATTCTATTGGTGCAACAGCTTATTCTGATAATATTAACATAGAAAATTATGAGATTATTGATATTGTGGATATTAAAGAGGTTATTAATGAATACAATAATGAGAATAATAGTCTTTTTTTGAAGATGGATTGTGAAGGTTGTGAAGTTGATGTTATTTTGAATCGTGATTTATCTGTTTTTGAAATGATTTATTTTGAACACCATAAACAGTTTACTAATGTTTCTCATAGTGTTTTAGTTGAAAAACTTGAAAATCAAGGTTTTGTTCTTGTAAATAAAGATAATACAATTCGAAATATTAAATCAATAAATAAAAAAATAGATGTTATTAAAATGATTAAAAAAGAATATGTTAAATATTAAATTAATTAAGTTAATTAAGTTAATTTGATTTATTCATTTTTTCATTATATGGAGAGTATGTTCATTGGAGAGTATGTTCATGGTTAATTTAAATATTTTATTCACTCATGTTTTTTGGGAAACTATTAAAAAAACAATTATTGGAGTTAAAAATTGGCCTAAATTGTTTTTATTGGCTATTGGTGTTTATAATTCTGTGGATGTTAAATTTTCAAATTTAGGTATCTATAATTTTAAAAATAATGAATGGCGTAATCTTTTTCATTTTGTCCATGCCAATTCATGGTCAAAATATCGTCGAGACAAGATAATGTCTATGTTAGATCAAAAAGATAATGAAATTATTAAGATTGATGGTTTTAAATTTTCCAATGATAATTTTAATATTGTATTTGGAATGTGGAATGAAACTTTTTTAGATGAGCAGTATGATTTTAATTTAAGTGGGGGGGGGGGT
>JAISIT010000316.1 GCA_031261915.1 Candidatus Methanoflexus mossambicus | reverse complement strand
TCTTGAGGCAAATTCCACAGGAACTCCTAAAGCATCTCCAATAGCTATTCCAAATAATAACGATTTTATTTTATAATCATAATTCATATTAATTTTACCTTATTAACTTTAATTTATATTTATTAAATTAAGATTTTTTTTATATGTAGTTATTTAATATTATATAAATTTCCATCAAATTTATACATATGGATTCTGAAATTATAGAGTTAATGTCTTATGTGAAGACAAGGAAGACTATACAAAATAATAGAATTAGGAGAAACAAGTTTTAAAACATATAAGATATTTAAGAAATTTATAAATAACATAAAAATAAAAGGATTATTAAATAAAATTTGTTTGTAGTTAAACAAGGAATTTTATCAAGGTGTTTTTGTTATGAAGATTAGTAAACCAACAGCTATTTTTTTAAGTGTTATCTCATTTGTTATAACTGCAGGTGTTTTTGCTGTTTTTGTTGGAACTGTTTTTAAGGGATTTAGTTTTGCTGAAAATCCAAATCCTATTATGAGGATTGTTTTTCTGGGGATTTGTTTTTTTATTGCTAGAAAATATTATGATTTTATATATAAAGATGTGAAAAATAAGGAAGGAAAACAAGAAATAGCTGTTTATTCAGAACCTTCAGATAGAAAAAGAAAAATAGCTATTGGTGCTGTGGTTTTAATTTTTATTATAGCTATAGTTTATGTTTCTATTGGTGTGATTTTCTTTAGTAGTTCTACTGATGAAGCTAATTCTACTCAAACAATACTTCATTATAATGATTCTCAAATTTCTTTTAACTATTCTAGTGACTGGACTATTGAAAGTAATAATAGTACAGATATTGCTATTCTAGATAATAAGGGATTTTATTTACATATTTCTATTGATAATACTGATGGTTATTCACTAAATCAGATATATGATATTTATAAATCAAGTTTGGAAGAAAATGAGAATGTTACTATTATTAATTCTAGTAATATAGCTGTAAATAATGTTTCTGCTATTGAAATTTATAGTACTACAAAAATTAGTGATCCAAATGAAAATTCTCATTCTGATATTAAAAATCTTCTAAATATAGACACCTCTGGAATAAAATACAATTCTTATGATGTTATAATGGTTGAAAATAATAAATATTTCATAATTTCATATAGTTATGCTGAAAATAGTCTAAATGAAGAATTTAAAACATTCATAAATAGCTTCAAAATCGTATAATAATAATCTATTATTTAAATTAAGATCTTAATACTTCTAAAACCATTTTAAAAGGCTGTAAAAATAATAGTATCTCTATTTTATAATTATAACTATTAAAACAACTAACTAAAATCTAATAGTTTTTAAAATGAAAGAATTTAAAAGAAATATTTAAAAAATAAAAGATTTCAACGGGCAGGGAGGGATTCGAACCCTAGATCTACGGATTAGAAGTGTTAGCACATCTCTTTATTTATTCCCATTAATTCTAATAAATAGATATAAAATGATATTTATCACTTAAATAGTTATTAGGATCAAAAATATAAAAACCATTATTTAAAACACTTTTAATATTATTTAAGTTAGATGTTATCTCTTTATCTTGAGTTATAAATGCAATCTTATTATTTAACTGATTACTTAAGATATAACAATCCAATAAAATTAAAATATCTGCCCTATGTATTCCAATATTCTTAATTTGACTTTCAAGTCGAGAGTTATCTTCTAAATAGAAACTATTTTTATTTAATCTACTAATTAGAATATCTAATTCAGTATAACAATTTTTAAAAGTTTGTTTGGAATCTTCTTTAAAAGATTCAATTTTCATGGTACTATTGTCAATCATATCATCTCTAAAACCATTGTAATATTTATTAAACAAATCATTGACAATCTTAATAAATTTTTCTCGTTTAAGTTCCTCTGGAAATTTTTCAGACTCATATATTTTTAAAAATCTTGTTTTTAATTTTCTAATAATACTATCAACTTTGATTGGATTGATATAATCTGAGTTGATAATGTAATTTTCAACAAATTTCAATATTCTTAAAGAAACTCTCCTTAACTTAGTTATCACATTTTTAGATTCATTTTCAACTCGATTGCTAATATATCTAGTAAATTCATGTTTAAAATAAAGACTCCATATGGAGTTACCATTATTAGCGTTATCAGAATACACTTTTCCCAATAAAATATTACTATCTAAAAAATGGCAATTGAATGTAAACATGTATCTACTCCTTTAAATAATTGCCTAATGTAGAAGTTAAAATTTCTTTTTGAAATGGAGTATAATCAATGCTACTTTTTGTGTTTTTTAAATCTATCTTATCTTCTGCTTGACTAATATACGAATTTATTTCTTTTATTTTATTTTTAAAAGCCAAGTCCCAAGGTTTTTCATTGATAGTGTAAAAATTATCTTTATGTTTCACACGTAAGCCATATGCAAATGTATACCATAATTCTTGAATAGGTGTCCGTAAAATGCTCCAATTTTTTTCAAGTTGATTTTCTTCATTCATCAAATCAAGTTTAGTGATAAAATCAGAAAAAATATTTGAATACTCATTAAAATACCTATTTACAGGTAAAGTAGCTTCACAA
>JAISIT010000139.1 GCA_031261915.1 Candidatus Methanoflexus mossambicus | reverse complement strand
TCCTAAATCAATATAAAAAGAATTAATATATTTTCCACTAAAAATCTTTTAGTAAGTTTTTGTTACTATAATATAAGTTGTTGTTAATGGTATATAAATGTTTCGGTTTTTAAGGTTTTAAAAAAATTGTTAAAAATAGCTATAAAGAATATTAAACTATTTTAAAATATTCAATGCTAAAAATAATCAAATTAAATAGCTATTTTATTAAAATAAGTATTATTAAAAGTATAATTAAAATTTAAATTAATCAATTAATTTAAATAAAATAATATATTTCATAATATTTTCAATAAATTTATACAAATTTTATTAATATTACTTACAAATTAATTTATAAAAATTATCAATAAAAAAAGGACTAGAGTTTGTCTCATAATTAAGTTTTTCAATATTTTTAATAAACTTAACTTTCATATAAATTCTTTAAATATTTAATAATATCATGATATTCCATAAATATAATTAATAAGAGCGTTATATGATTTAATTTTTATTTAAGAATATAAAATTAATTAAAATATGAATTAATAATTTTAATTAAAATTATTCTTAAAAATAAAATTATATTAATACTTTTAATCTATTTAAAAATCATATAATAAAAATAATTTTATCAATTTCTCTAAAATTTTGAATTATGGGACAAACTATTTTATCTAAAAAAAATAATAAAAAGAAAAAATATATTAATTATATTATCATAATATTATTAGTAAGGTGAATATTATATACTACACAATATTTGAATAGAGATAAAGCTTAATAGTGGATTTTATATAGAAAATATTGAAAAACATAACAGTGCGTGAATTAATAAGAAAGATGAGAAGTGAATATTTTATGATACCTGAGTTTACAGAAGAGGGATATTTGCCTAACGGGTGTTATACTTGTTCAATTGATGAATTTAAAGAGATATTTGTCCATGATTTCAAAGATTCTGAAAGTAGGAAAAGTCGTTTCGATGGATTCGTAAAATATACTGAGTATTTAAAATTAGTTATTAAAAAAGAATTAACCTACTTAATAAATGGTAGTTTCACCACTAAAAAAATTAATCCTCTTGATATAGACTTTGTGATAGTATTTGATTTATCCACTTTAAATTCAGCAGAATATTGTTTCGCACAAAATGAAGCTACAAAACAAGTAGAAAAAAATATAGTAAGACATGAAAACTTAAAAAAAGTTAAAGAGCAGATTATGGATATTAAAGATGTGTACTGTTGTGATTGGTATCCAATATATAAAACTACTAAAGATGATCCATTATATGATGACTATTTAGCAGATAAAGAATATTGGCTAGATTTGTTCAAGCATTCAAAAAAAAATTCTAAAAAGACTGAACATGAAAAAGGAATAATCAAAATAACATTATAAATCAAAAGGAGGTTCTTCTTTTATGAAAACAATTAGTAATATTAAAAAAGATATTGATAAAGTTAATGAAAGAATATATAAGAAAAAAGAATTAATGAAAGAATATCCAGAAGATTTAAGATTAAAATTAAGTTTAGAATCATTTGAAGGTAGAAAAGAAGTATTATATCATGAACTAGAAAATGAATATAATAAATTAATAGATGAAGCTAAAAATGTTCTAGAAATTAACAGCCACATCATAGAATCCTTAATAGAAGTCCAAGAAAAATAAAAAAAGAATATTGGTTATTTTTTCATGAATGCTAAGAAATTAACTTTTCCTTATTACTCAATAAAACATCCCCAGATTCTTTTATTTTTTTTTTTTGAATTTCATCCCACACCCCAAAATGTTCAGGAGGATAATCTTTCCAACCATCAATTAAAGCACTTGTATCTATACAATACTCCGTCATCCATCATACCTCTATTTTTTCAATATGCTTTAATTTGACATCCCCTAAATATGATGAAAGACTACTTCTATTAATTAATTTATTATTATATGCATCAAAAAGGATTCTCATGTAATATTTACCATTCCAACTACTAACTCTTTTATGATAGGGAACAATGACATCCTCACTTTTTTTGTTTTCAATATCCTTTTTCCTTTGCCATTCTTCTTTAATATTTCTATAAAATTCCCATGTGGATTTTTTATTATCAATTAAAGCAATTAACATCGATTCCATACTAACAAAGTATTTTTTTGATAAAGCATATAAATCACTATCATCTCAAACCATACTATCATTTTCTTTAACCAAAGATTCATTTAATAAATGGTTCGGAGGTATTAGAAAGTTTCCAGCTACAGCATCACAAAAACGCTCAATTTTTTTATCTCTACTTTCCATATTACACACTCCGCCAGTACCAGATGCAATATGTACCAATTCATGAAATATAGAAAAATTTCTTGCTTTAGGACTGTCTCCAGTATTGATTCCTATAACAGGTAATGGTCTCTTATCTATACTATACCCTCTTATTTCACTTGGAGCAATACCCGAAAATTGAAATACAAATATTCCATTTTGTTCTAAAATACTTTTCCAATTATTCAAAGAAGCATAATCCTCTTTTTTCCATTTGAATTGTTCTTCAATAGGTATCTCTAAATAATTTCTAAGATTAATCGCCACTTCTTCAGGATCATCATCTATTGAACACTCAAAATCAAAATTAGGAATACTTAATCCTAATTTGTTTGAAAGTTCTATTGCAATCTCTCGTTTCTCATTAGCACTTTCTACTTCAAATTTTATTTCAGGAAAGTTTTCCAATGGCTTATCAGGCATTATCCTATAATCAACAGGCAATGGTTATGATTCTGGTACAAGATCATCAAAGAAGAATGCACTAGGATATTTATAAATATTGCTTAAGTTACTAAGCTGTTTAAATGTAGGAATCTCTTTTCCAGTTTCCCACAAAGAAAATTTATCTACATCTTTATTCATCTTTTTAGCAATTTCTTCAATGGTAAATCCTGCATTTTCTCTAGCCCATTTTAATATTTTAGGATTTGTACCAGTCGCTTTAGGAGTTCTCATTTTTTTCACTTAATAAAATTGTAATTATATAATAAATATGGTTTTTTGTGATATATATTATTTACGAATCCATTTCTTAAATATAAATTATATAACTAGTAGACTATTTAAATTTCCAAACAAATAATCAGTAATTTTATCCATACCCAGAATAAATATTA
>JAISIT010000232.1 GCA_031261915.1 Candidatus Methanoflexus mossambicus | reverse complement strand
ATTATTGCTCCTGTGCCGTTGGCTTTTATTGTAACATTTTTGTTTATTATAATATTATAATTATCATTTAGTGTATTATATTCTCCTGCAGCAAGATTTATGGTATTATCTGTTGATCCGAAAGTAAAATTATCTAAAGCTTGACTTAAATTTCCATTTACATCAATATTTTTAGTTTCACCAGCACCAACTGATTGAAATGACAAAAAAATCATGAAAATAGCTAAAGATAAAATTAAAATATGTTTAAAGCTTTTATTGGTTTTATTAATTTTATTGGTTTTATTGATTTTATTTTGCAAACTATCACTTCCTTGATAGATTAAAAAGATATTTTATTACTGAATTTGAATATTAAAAATTAAATGAAGATATTAAATCAATTATATATTCTTAATTCTTATAGTCTTATATTCTTATATTAATATATGATATTATACATATTGAATCATATTCATATTATACTTTTGAGCATATTAACATATAAAGTTTTCTAAATAATTCTCATAATAATAGAAAAAATCTCTTTTAAAATTAGTAAAAATTAAAAATAAATATAAATAAATAGCTATTTTATAGTTTAATAATTATATTTATTTTATTTTAAAAATTAGAAATTAAAATTTGGTTAAAATAAAAATTATAAGCAAATAAATTATAAAAACTTCAATATGGAAAGACCAGTTAAAATTTAATCTGCTTAAATTATAAATATAAATTAATATTGCTTCAATTAAGTTGATTTTGAGATTACTATGACATTTTTTAAAAATAAATAAAAAAAGTAAAAAAAAGTAAAAAAAAGTAAAAAAAAGTAAAAAAAAGTAAAAAAAAGTAAAAAAAAGTAAAAAAAAGTAAAAAAAAGTAAAAAAAAGTAAAAAAAAGCAAAGAAAAGCAAAGAAAAGCAAAAAAAAAGTAAAAAATAATCTAATTTAATAAAAATATTAAATATCATTATTTAAAAAGTTTTGTATTTGTTTATCAACTTTAAATATTTCATTTATTCCTAAATGCCCATAAATAGAATCAAAAGTGATTAATTTAGAGTTTTTTATTTTACTCTCCATTGGAACTGCTTCAAAATTGAGTGGAAATATCTCATCTTGATTAATAGCTATTATTAAAACCTTTGATTTGATTTTATCTAAATCATCAGTTAAATCAAAGGACATAGCAACATTACTTCTTTGAATAATATCTTTTGGATCATAATTTATATCCTCATACAATAGATTTAAATTATTATCAATTTCTTCATTTTCCATGTTTTTAAGAAACTCCTTAGAAAGACCATAAGGGAAGAAAACAGCATTTGCAATACCAATAGCTTTATTAAAATCACCAGTCATTGAAGCAATGTCTTTAATGATTTTAAAAATAAAATAATTAATTCCAGAGGTCTTATATGAAGAACATAAGGAAATTAAAAAATCCAAATCATCAGGATAGTCACAAGCCCATTTTAATGCTTCAAAACCTCCAAATGAATAGCCAATTATCCCATTTAAATGACTAATATTAAATTTTTCTTTTAGAAAAACTTTTTTTAAATTTATCATATCATTTAAAGTATAATCTGGAAAATTCTTGGATTTGAAATTTGAAGAAGAAATCGTGTTTGGTGTTCCCAATGAAGTAATAGCTATTATAAAATACTCATTTAAATCAAATGATTTATTTTTATCAAATAAGACCTTTAAATTTTCAATAGATGAAAAATTAACTCCTATTCCATGTATAAAAACCACAGCATTTATTATTTCATCATTATCATTTCTTTTTATTGTTCCAAAGGCACTATATTCCACAAGACACTCTTGAAAACTTTCTCCATTTTCAAATGTGAAATTTGAAACATTATGAACTTTTGATTTTAAATCTAAACTTTTTAAAAACATTTTTACACATTAAATATTTAAATTAGTATCTAAAGTAAGTATCTAAATTACAATATTATTAAAAATTACAATATTATTATTAATATTATCATTATTAATATTAAAATTTAAGTTTTAAATAATTTATCAGTATTAAAATTGAATTTAAAGAAAACTTCGTTTTCTAACTTGAAAGATAAACTTTCAAATAAAGAAAAAATCAAAGATTTTTCTAAATTAATTTTGCTAATTAAAGAAAATAGTAAATTTTCTAACTTAATTTCATTAAGTAAAGGAAATCAAGGATTTCCTAATTTAATTTCCCTCAAGTAAAATAAATCAATATTTAACAAAATCTATTTTTGGAATAGACCCATAATGTTTTTTTTGTAAAATATTTTAAATTTAATTCTTTATTTTCCACCAAAGAATAAATTTTGGAGTTTATTAATAGAAAGACCAGTGAATTCAGAAATTTTCATTATTGAAAAATTTTCATCAAATAATTTCAAAGCAATATCTATCATTCCTTCTTCCCTACCTTCTTCCCTACCTTTTATCATTCCTTCTTCTCTTCCTTCTTCTCTTCCTTCTTCTCTTCCTTCTTCTCTTCCTTCTTCTTTGGCATTGTATAGTCTTGTATTGTGGTCTAGGTCTTCCATTAGGTCTAATAAATTGTTATGTTCTTCTTCTTGACTTTTTAGTAGTTCTACTAGATTGTTGTTTGCCATTTTTATCGCCTCATCGATTTTCA
>JAISIT010000126.1 GCA_031261915.1 Candidatus Methanoflexus mossambicus | reverse complement strand
TAGACCACAATACAAGAATATATAATGCCAAAGAAGAAGGAAGAGAAGAAGGAAGGGAAGAAGGAATGATAGATGTTGCTTTGAAATTATTTGATGAAAATTTTCCAATAATGAAAATCTCTGAATTCACTGGTCTTTCTATTAATAAACTCCAAAATTTATTCTTTAGCGGCAAATAAAGAATTAAATTCAAAATATTTTACAAAAAACATTACATGTCTATCCCAAAAATAGATTTTCTTAAATATGATTTATTTTACTTGAGCGAAGCTAAATTAGGAAATCCTTAATTTCATTTAAATTCAATTTTAAACTGATAAATTATTTAAAACTTAAATTTTAATACTATTGAATATTATTTTTAAAAACTAAAGAAAAATCAAAGATTTTTCTAACTTGAAAGATAAACTTTCAAATAAGACAAAATTTAAGAATATAAAATATTTAAATAGTTTATAATAATATTAATTTTATAAAAATTCTTAAAAATATGGATTATGGGAGAAACCCATGAACTTTCACCATAATTTTGGACAGAGCCCATAGACATAGATATTCATTATTATTAATATTATTAATATCAATAGTATTATCAATATCAATAGTATTAATATTAATACTAGTTAAAATATATCATATAAATTTTTAAATTTAAATTTTAGACTATCTTAAGAGAAATATTTAAATATTAATCTATTTAACTTAGTTATATAAAATATAGATATATATACATAATCCATCAATTAAATTACCAATTATGAATCTGTTAATTGATTATTCAATTATAAACACAATATCAAAAAATAGAAAATAACAATATTTTTAAATAATTAAAAACAAATTAAAAGTATTAATGAAATCAGTTTTTCAACTATATACTCTTTACATTAATTAAGCAATATATCTAAAACAAAATAAGAAATAAATAAATAATCATACCTTAAAATCTATACCAAAAATACTAAGTGGTTATTATGAGAGAAATAACAATGAATTTACCTTTATCAATTGAAACATTTAAGACAATAATAGAAAATAACTATATTTATGTGGATAAAACAGAAAATATACTTAAATTAATAGTTCCTGGGAGAAAGTATTTTTTATCTCGTCCTCGTCGTTTTGGGAAATCATTACTTATAAGTACTATGGAAGAGTTATTTAAAGGAAATAAAGACCTATTTAAAGGATTATACGCTGAAAATCATTGGGATTGGAATAAAACATTTCCTGTTGTTAAAATAAACTTTTCTACATGAGAATATAACTCAGAGTATGAATTAAAAATAAGTTTAAATGATACAATTAATTTAATAGCCAAAGAATATGAAATAGAACTGATTAGTAAGTCAACTGCAAATAAGTTTAAAGAATTAATCATAAGTATTTCTAAAAAAGAAAATAAAAAGGTAGTTATACTTATTGACGAATATGATAAACCTTTATTGAATAATATTGGTAATATTAAAGTTTTAGAAGATAATCAAGTGATTATGAGGAGTTTTTATAGTGTTTTAAAAGATTTAGATGCTTATATTGAATTTTTATTTATAACTGGAGTTTCTAAATTTACTAATATTTCTCTTTTTTCTGATTTTAATAGTCCTACAGATTTAACATTAGATGATAATTTTTCAGATATATGTGGTTATACTCATAAGGAATTAATAGATAATTTTGATGAACATATCGAAAATTTAGCTATTAAATTAAATGAAAGCAAAAAAGATCTAATTAAACAAATTAATTATTGGTATGATGGTTATACTTGGGACGGGAAAACGAAAATCTATTCTCCTTATTCTACTCTTAATTTGTTTGCTTATGGTGAGTTTGATAATTATTGGTTTAATAATGCAACTCCTAAATCGTTGATTAATGTGTTGAAAAATTCAGAGGATTATGAATCTGTGTTAAATCCTGTTAAAGTTAAAAAATCTATTTTTAATAGGTTTGATTTTGAGAATATTGATCCTATTTCTTTTATGTTTCAAACTGGTTATTTGAGTATATGTAAAAAGGAAATTATTAACAATCAGATATATTATACTTTGCAGACCCCGAATTATGAGGTTGAGAATTCAATTCTTGATTATTTGATTGATTTAAATGAAGAGAAGATGGATTTAGATAATTTGAAGCCTAAAATTATTGAAGCTATTGGGAATTATGATAATGATACTTTTAAAATGTATATGAAGTATTTTTTAACTAATATTCCTGCAAGAATTCATTTAGACCACGAATATTACTACCAATCAATTTATTTAGCATGGCTAAATGGATTAGGATTTAAAGGAGAAGCAGAAGCACAAACTAACACGGGATTAATGGATATGTATCTTGAAACACCCGATTTCATAGCAATAGCAGAATTTAAATTTTCAAAAATGAAAACAACACAAGGAAAAGGAAAAAGTAAAGGAAAAGATAAAAATAAAAATAAAAGTAAAAACAAAGAAATAAAACCAATAAAATCATTTGATACAATGATAAATGAAGCATTAAGCCAAATAAATCTAAAAAAATATGAAAACAAATTTTTAAATAGAAAAGTAATCAAAATAGCTATTGTCTTTGCAGGAGGAGATCTAGAAACAGAAATAGAAAAAGTAAAATGAATGTTTGTAAAGTTGTTGGTTATTTTGTAAAAATAAACATGGGAAATTTATGCACTGTCAAAATCAACTCATTTGAAGCAATATTAATTCCATGGAGATGTTGTGTGAATTAAATTTTAAGCGATCTCAAGGTATTTTTATTTAATTTGAACCATTAAAAATTGACAATAACCATATTTTTAAGAATTTTTATAAAATTAACATTATTATAAACTATTAAAATATATTATATTCTTCAATTGTATTTTAGTTTTTAAAAATAATATTAAATAGTATTAAAATTTAAGGTTTAAATAATTTAACAGATTAAAATTTAATTCAAAGAAAACTTTGTTTTCTAAATTAATTTATGTTAAGTAAAATAAATTGATATTTGCCAAAATGAAGTTTTGGGACAGACCCAACATAAAGAAAAATTAATGCCAATTTTCTCTTTTAGGTAATATATTATCAGTTAATAATTTATTTGGAGTTCCATTTAAAATTTCAATAGCTTTAATACTATCTTCTTCTTTTATTATTGGAAATGTCTGAACAAAATTATCTTTAAGAATTGGAGCATTAAATGGAACATCTAAATCATCTATTATTACAAAGTTTTCTACTATTTCCTGGTTAATAGCTAAGTACTCTAAAATTTCTAAAGACCTTCCAGAATACTCTGAAAGTTTATCTGAAATGTTTAAGAAAATTTTATAATCAATATGATATTCAAAGTCATAGGGATCATCACGATAGCCTGCATTAGATGGAATTATATCAACAACATATTCTCCAAGCCCGTGTATTGTGAGTAAATCTTTCATCATCATAGGAGGTCTAACTGTCCTCCAATCAGAGCTTACAACGATTTTAGCATTTGTTGCATCAATTATTCTTTGAATTTCTGCCACTGCTTCTTTATCAATATCCCAATAGCTTGCACCGAAATCATATTTATCATATTGACTGTAATCTATTCCAAATTTCTCTTCAAGAGTTTTATAAACCTCTTTAAGCTCATCTTCATCCCTTAGATGGTCAAATCGCTTTTGTGAAGATGGATAAACCAATACACCATCCATATCTAAAAATATTACTTTTATTTTTTCTAATTTCTCCATATTTAACACCGAAATAAAATTCTAATCCATTTAAGTTAATCATAGAAGTTATACTTTGCATTATTATGTTTAATAATATATTTAATGATATATATAATAATATAGATAATAATATATTTAATAATATATATTATAATATATAATTAGCATTATAAATTACATATAATAATATAATTTATATTGTTATTTATATATACATACAATTTATATCATTACTTATATAAATACTTATATAAATACTTTATATTATTATTTATAAATATAATTTAAATTATTAATTATATTAATATTTATATAAAACATTAAAAATTTAGAATTACTAATTATATTTGTAATGTTAAATAATTTGATAATTTTCACCTATCTCCTCCAGATTTTAAACCATATTTCTCATCTAACTATTAAATCCAAAAAAAATAACACTTTCTTCAACTCAACTATGGTATTTTCAATAAATTTATAAGTTCCTAAGGACAAACTATTAAAAGGTGTAGGTTGGAATTTTAATTTGAATTTTAATCCTAATAATATTTCTATGACATATATTGATTTAACTATTATCAATAAACAAAAAATATAAATTAATAAATATCATCAAAATTTCAAATATCAAATAATTCATCATCTATATTTTTTACACACCCCAATTTATTAATTATTTCATCACAATTAAAATTGTAAGTATGATAATATGATAGAGAATAATAGTAATAATAATACCAATAGTAATAATAATACTAATACTAATAATACTAATACTAATAATACTAATACGAATAGTAATACTAATAATGACAATAATACCAATAAATTTAAAGGAAAGCTATTTGGAATTGGAGTTGGACCTGGAGATACAGAATTGCTTACTTTAAAGGCAGTTAGGATTTTAAATGATGTGGATGTTATATGTGCTCCAAGGGCTTCTGAAAAACAAGATAGTACGGCATTAAATATTATAAAACCCATTTTAAAAGAAAGAAGAAAAGATTTAACTATTTTTGATCCTGTATTTCCAATGTTAGAAGATGAATCATTATTAAATAGCTATTGGAATGATGCAACAAGTTTAATTATTTCTAAACTCGATGAAGGATTAGATGTTGCATTTATTACCCTTGGAGATCCCTCTATTTACAGCACATTTTCTTACATTCAAAAGAAAATTCAAAAAAATCAAGAATATTACGAAATTGAAATGGTTCCAGGAATAACTTCTTTTACTTCTTGTGCAGCGAGTATTAATAAACCTTTAGTTGAAAAAGACGAAGTATTATCCATAGTTCCAAAAATACAAGATAATTTCAATGGTTTTATTGATAATTCTGATACTATTGTCTTAATGAAATTATCAAGAAATAAAGAGAAGATCAATGAAATAAAAAAAGATATTGATGATTTAAATGGAAATATTTTCACTATTAAAAACAGTAGTAAAAAAAATGAAGAAATTATAAATGATTTTAGTTTTGATAAAACTTATTTCATGACATCAATTGTAAAATTGAATAAAAAAATAAATGAAGATTAAATAATATTTAAATACTATCTAAATACTATCTAAATACTATTTAAATATAGATTTATTTCATTAAAACATACTTGAATTAAAATTTAATTAAAATTTAATTAAAAAAAACATCTAAAGAACTTTGTTTGGATTTATCGCTTTCAAAAAGTGAATTAATTCCAAATTCTTGTATTTCTAATCTTTGAAGTATATATGGATTTAATGGATATTTTAAAACTAAATCTTTAGCTATTGGCAGATATTTAGAAACTCCTCCTTTTGAAACAGTTAATGTTAAATTACCTCCACATCTACATTTTCCTGAAAGAGGAACTCTTCGGTATTTTGCATTACATTTTGTGCATCTTACTTTTTGTTTTGAAAATGTTCTAACATTTCCCATAATATCTGGTAAAAAATGGGAAGATAAGACACCTTCAACAACTCCTCGCTGGTCTACGGCTCTGATTAATTCTCCAAGCTTTACTTGTGCATCTACTTTGTCTTTCATTGACCCCAAGGTTAAATAAAGGCATGTTTTTGGTCCTGCATGAACACTACTGGTATGATGGGAAAACATTAAATCTTTATACTGCTTTGGTGTTCCTAAATGCATTGAAACATTATCAATGTATTCAAGGACTTCATCAGATTTAAGTTCTTCATAAGTTTTTTCAAAGAATTCTAATGGGAATTTATCCATCATATCAATATTATGGGATTCATCATCGATTTCTTCTGGATCAATTCTTGAAGATAAAACTAAAGGAGCATCCATACTTCCTCCACGTGTGCTTGGAAGATAAGTCTTTGAAAAATTAATTAATGCATCTAATAAAAGCATAACAGAGTCTTCATCACTATCACAGTTTCTTCTTTTTGCAGAATGGAAATATGGATGGGCATAACATGCATGTGCATCAGTAAAACCAACAATTCTACCTAAAACTCCTGCAGATGTGTGGGGAGCAAGTCCTACAATTAAATGTCCAATTAAATCTTCTCTTTTTTCAACATTATAAAATCTATCCATTTCATAAAATTTATCTAAAAGATCATCTAAAAAATTAGCTACATTTACTAAGTAATCTCCACAGTTTTTAGAAACTACAAGGTCTTGAACCTTTAATTCAATAATTTGATTCTCATTTTCTATTTTTTGCCCATAGCAATCTTCTTCGTATCCCATATCTTTTAGTTTTTCTATTGTAACTCCAACTTCAGATGGAATAAAATGGGTCATAGGCAAATCTGTAGAATCATGACGAATTGTTCCTTCTTTAAATGTAAAAACATTATTTTTGGCTCTTAAAAGACCTTTTTCAAGGGGTTCAGGAAGCTTATTTTCTGACATCATCCCTTTTACTCCTTTAATCTCATCTATTTTTTTTACTTGTGTCCTTTTGTTTTGATTAGTATCAAAGGAGTTAGTTTTTTTATCAAGCTTTTTAACAGTTTTTTCTCCACATTTTGGACAAAATGGATGGTTAGTTTCTGTTTTACAATTATTACATATTTTTTCCTTAGGTCCAATATGTCTAAATGCAGTATGTAACTTTTTTTGTAAACCAATATTTACTGGATTTTTGGAAGGAACTTGTTGAATAGTTTTTTCTCCACATTTTGGACAAATTGAATTATTCGTGGTTGTGCTACAGTTTGGACATTTTTTTCTTGAAAATTCAACTTTAACATTATGCTTTGCAGCTTCATCAACAAAACGTCTAGTTCCACCATAGGTTCCTATTGGGAATAATACATGTGGTGCTGGTTTCATTAATCTTTCTTTTGATTTTTCAGGTCGTCCAACACGACTACCAATGTAACTTGGTGCTTTATTCATTATTTTAACAGCACTTACCGTGTTAATACAATCTACACTATTTTTAATGTCATTATTATTATTACTATTATTATTACTATTATTATTACTATTATTATTACTATTATTATTACTATTACTATTACTATTATTATTTCTATTACTATTATTATTCAAATCGTTATTTTCCAACTCTAATGGTTTTAATATACTATTTATTAATGCATAGCTATTTTCACGATTAATGATTATTTTATTTTCATTAACTTTGTGAGGTAAGCCAATAATTTCAAGGATTCTTTTTTCAGGACTTAAATCTAAGATTAATTCTTCCCCTTCAATGTATTTATCTTTATATTTAAGTAAATAATCAGTTAAAACTTTTAAATCATCAATAGAAATATCTCCATAATAAAAGGTGTAATCTGGATTTAAAGGAACATCATATTTTTTAGAAATTTCAAAGGATTCTTTTGCACTAATTACATTGTAATTATTCGTCCTATTATCTATTTTAGTTATATCTATTATTTCACTACTATTTTCTTTTAATTCTTCTTTATATTTATTTGAATGTAATATTGTTTCAATCCACCATTCATTACACCATGCTGATGGCGATAATGGGTAATTACCTCTTAAAAACTCACCAAATGCTACTAACATGTCACCTAAAAATAAAACCTCATCAACTTTGACTCTATATTTCTTTGCTTCAGCAACAGTTTTTAATTGTAAAACATCTCCATTTTTTAATCTAACAATAGGTCCCTCTATTGAATCCACAGGAACAACACAATTTCCTTTTCCTGGTTTTTCTATTTTTAACTGTGTTCCAATAGCTAAAAACTCCAATAATTCCATTGTTGCAGGATGAACTCCCATAGCAGCCAATCCTGTATTTCTACTTCTCCCATATCTTAATCTAAATCCTCCATTTTCAGAAGGATAACCTAAAACTGGTCTACCACCAATAATATCTTGTATATACTTTGGTTGTTCTTTTTCTTCTTCTTTTTCTTCTTCTATGCTTCCTTTGATATTTTCTTCATCATTTTCTTTTTTTTCTTCTTTTTTTTCTTCTTTTTTTTTATCAGATTCTTCTTTTTTAGCTTTTGAAAAGTCTTCTAAGAATTCCCAACCATCTAAACCTAAATTTTTAGCATATTTCAAGACTTTTGTTCTTTTTTGGACAACACCTTCAATCATTGCAAGTAATGCTCCACCACGTATTTGATCTGTTTCAACACGCTCTAATCCCCTATGAGAAACTTCTACTTTATCTGTAGGTTCTCCTGTTACTTCAACAGTGATATTTCCTGCTACAATTCTAACTTCTTCAGGAGTTGGGGAGTATTGAAGGTTTGTAACCTCAGATTCATAAAGTTCAACTTCTTCAACATACCGCTCTATTTCCTCGTCTATTGGTTTATAATTACTTAAACCCGTAGATTGTTTAATTTTATCTCCTAAAAGAACAGCTAAAGCAGCAGCTGTTCCTCCAGCACTTCTAATTGGTCCAGCAAAGTAAACTGCTAAGTATTTACTTCCATCAAAGTTATTTTTTATTTTAACCTTAGCTATTCCTTCAATGGGAGCAGCCACAACACCCTCAGTCAAAATAGCTAATGCCGTTCTAAGTCCTTGATCTGCAAGAAATTCTTTAATCTCATCATCAGAAGCTTTTTCACCCAAAATACTATCAATTTTATCTTTATACCTCTCTTTAGCTATTTTTACATCTTCTGAAGCTATTTTTGCAGCTATTTCAAATGCAACATCTTCTCTTTGAACTTTTTTTCCATTCTCATCTATTTCTAATTCTTTAATTTTTTTAGCAATACCTTCAGGCCCAACAAGTCCCTCTACTCGTTCGGCTAAATCTTTTGCTAATGGAATTTCTGTTGTAAGTTCCGCATCAAATCCTCTTGCTCTTGCAGCATTAGCTATTTCATAAACATCAATAGTTTCTTTTTCTAATCGCTCAAAATAATCCATTTTATCATTATTTCCATTATTTCCATTATTTTCCATTTTTTGCCATTTCCATTTTTTCTCAGATGTCCTATTTTTTTAATTTTAGTTTAAGTATTCTTTATAATTATTTATGTTTTTAATATTATAAATTATTTATTGTTTTTTTTGGTTTGTTGCAATTATTGGTATTTTATAAATTTATTAGATTTCTAAATTTTTTATACTTATTTTTTAGTAAAAATATTTATTAATTTAAATGGATAAATAACTAATATAAATTTTAATAATACTTTCATGTTTAGTATAAATTTTAATTTTAATAATAACTTTAACAATAACTTTAATAATAATATTAATAATAACTTTAATAATAATACTAATAATTTTAATAGAAATACTAATAATTTTAATAGAAATAATAATAGCAATAATAATCATAGAAATAATAATATAAATATGTAAATGAGGTAAAAATGCAGATAGTGGCAGATGTTGGTGGAATTCCAGGGAAAGATTGTAATGGATTTTGTAAATATTGTTATTTTAGGAAAGTAAAAGAAATTGAACCCTTTGGATGTAGTAAATGTTCTCCAGGAATTGTAGGATGTTCACAATGTAGAGAAGCAGTTACTGAAACAAATAATGAATTTAAATTACCTTTTGTTGTGATGAATGAAGTCCAATCCACTTTGATGTTTGGAAATTTTGCCCAAGAAATTCGTGACAATAATTTAAAAGTAAATATTAGTGGTGGAGGGGATGTTAGTTGTTATCCTCATTTAGAAGAGCTTACATTAGGATTAAAAGAATTTCAAATTCCTATTCATTTAGGATATACCAGTGGTAAGGGAATTAATGATAGAAAAATAGCTAATCGTTTAATAAACAATGGAGTTGATGAAGTCACATTCACAGTTTTTTCTGATAATTTAGATCTTCGTAAAAAATGGATGGGGGATAAAAATCCAGAGGAATCAATAGAAGCATGCAAAATATTTGCAGAAAATACTGAACTTCATGCAGCATCAGTAATTATTCCTGGTGTTAATGACGGAGAGGTTCTTAAGCAAACATGCACATCTCTTGAAGACTGGGGAGCGAAAGCTATTATTTTAATGAGATTTGCAAATACTAAAAATGAAGGTCTTATTTTAGGAAATTCACCGATTATTGATGGGATTAAATCGCATACTGTGGAAGAATTTGATAGTTTAGTTAAAGAAATTGATAAAGAATTTAATTTACGAGTAACAGGAACACCAATTTCGGATCCAGAAACAGGAGCACCTTTTGCAATAGCTAAAGATGGAAATGAGATTTATTTACAATTTATTCAAGAAATTACTGGTGAAGCAACAATTATTTCTTCTAAAATAGCTGGAAAATATATTGCAAATATTTTTGAAAAACTTGAAACTGATAATGTGAATGTTATTTCTACCAAAAAGGATATAGCTTGTTTAATGACTAAAGAAGATTTAGAAGATATTGATCTATCTGAAGTTAAAGATACCGTTTTAATTCCAGGGAGATCATTTATCCATCAAATCGATGCTGAAAAAATATTTTCTGCTGATGGCAAAGAAAGACTTGTAGCTCGTGGTCCAGATAAATTATCTGTTGACGGTGAAATGAGTGGAACACTTACTGAAGAAAATGTAATTGAAAGAGAATTAGAGCTATTTAGAGATTTAGTAGAAGCTATTAATTTTTATGGTATGAAAAGACCCGTATGAGGATAGACTTAATAATTAAAAAATTTAAAAGTAAAAAATAGTAAAAAATAGTAAAAAATAAATTAAATTAGATATATAAATAGTAAAAGAAATTAATGGTTATGAATTGCATCTTTGAATTTATCAAAGATTCCTTTTTCATATTTATTTATTTCTTCACCACTAATATTTGCAAACTCAACTAATAGCTGTTTTTGCTTATCATTTAATTTTTGAGGAACTACAACTTTAACTGTGACATAAAGATTTCCTTTTGTTTCTCTATGAAGTATAGGCATTCCTTGTCCTTTTAATCTAAAAACAGTTTCACTTTGAGTTCCAGAAGGTATATTTAAATCAACTGCACCATCAATTGTTGGAACTTCAACTTTTGCACCTAAACTTGCTTGAACAAAGCTTATTTGTTTATTATAATAAAGATTTGAACCGTCTCTTTGGAAATTTTTATTTGGTTTGATATGAACTAAAACATATAAATCTCCATTTGGTGCATTTTCATCTCCTGCATTACCTTCTCCTTTTGCAAGAATTCTTGAACCGTCTTCTACTCCTGGAGGAATTTTGATAGTGATTGTTGCACTTTCTTTTATTTTTCCTTTACCATTACATGCTTTACATGGTTCAGTTATTATTTTTCCTTCTCCACCACATGCACGACAAGTAGAAACATTAACCATTTGACCTAATATTGTATTTGTAACTTCTTTTACTTGCCCAGTTCCTCCACAAACTTGGCATGTTTCTATTTTACTTCCAGGTTCTGCTTTTGAACCATGACAAACAGAACAAGTCACATCATGATTTATTGTAATATCTTTTTCCACACCAGAGGCAGCTTCTTCTAAACTTATGCTAATGGTTTTATGTATATCTGAACCTTTTTGTGGACCATGATGATTTCGTCGTCCACCACCAAATCCAAACATGTCAAAAATACTTTCAAAGCCCCCTCCACCAAATTGGCTTCCAAAACCTGAAAATATGTCTTCAAAGTTTACATTTCTAAAAATATCTTCTTGTGAAAATCCATCCATTCCAGCATGACCATATTGATCGTATCTTTGTTTTTTCTCATCATCGGATAAAACCGCATAAGCTTCACTTAATTCTTTAAACTTTGCTTCAGCTTCACTGTCATCTGGGTTTTGATCTGGATGATATTTCATAGCAAGTTTTCTGTAAGCTTTTTTTATTTGTTTCTGGTCTGCATTTTTATCAATTCCCAGAATTTCGTAATAGTCACGCTTATCTACCATTAATTACACCTAAAATAAAAACTAAATTTAATTGGTTTTATTTAAAAAATTTAAAATTTAAAAAAAAAGAAAAATAGATTATTAAAAATAAATTATTAAAAAGTTAAATAAAATAAAAGTATTATAAACATATTTAAAATACAATTATTTTTTCACTTCATAATCAGCATCTATTGTATCATCATCCCCTGCTCCAGCATTAGGATCGCCATTAGCTCCAGCATCGCCTTGAGCTTCTTGGGCTGCTTGTTGTGCTGCAGCTGCTTCTTGATATACTTTAGCCCCTATTTCTTGAAGTATTTTACTTAATTCCTCGGTTTTATTTTTAATAGCTTCAATGTCATCTTTAGGGATAAGTTCTCTAAGTTCAGATACTAAACCTTCGATTTTAGATTTTTCATCCTCGGAAACTTTATCTTTTAAGTCTTCTAAGGTTTTCTCAGCTGTGTAAATCATTGAATCCGCATTGTTGCGAACTTCAATTTCGTCTTGTTTTTTCTTATCTTCTTCAGCATGCATTTCAGCTTCTTTAACTTTTTGTTCAATTTCCTCGTCAGAAAGTTTATTTTCAGCTGTAATTGTAATGGATTGTTCTTTACCAGTTCCTTTATCTTGAGCAGAAACATTTATAATTCCGTTTGCATCAATATCAAAGGTTACTTCAATTTGAGGCATTCCTCTTGGTGCAGGTGGGATACCTACTAATTGGAATCTTCCAAGCGTGGTATTATCTGCAGCCATTTTTCTTTCACCTTGTAAAACATGGATATCAACTGATGGTTGATTATCTGCAGCAGTGGAGAATATTTGACTTTTTTTAGCAGGAATTGTGGTATTTCTTTCTATTAATTGGGTTGAAACTCCACCTAATGTTTCAATACCTAATGATAAAGGCGTAACATCGAGTAAAACTAAATCTTTAATTTCTCCAGCTAATACTCCTCCTTGAATAGCTGCTCCCATAGCAACACATTCCATAGGGTCTATTCCTCTTTCTACTTCTTTACCAACAAAGTCTTGAACGAATTTTTGAACAGATGGCATTCTGGTAGGTCCACCAACAAGAATAACTTTATTAATGTCTCCTTTATTGAGTTTAGCATCTTTTAATGCTTGTTCCATTGGTGCTCCACATTTTTTAATAATTGGGTCAACTAATTTTTCAAGTTGTGCTCTTGAAAGGGTATTAATAAGATTTTTAGGTCCATCTTCTGCCATTGTAATAAATGGAAGGTTTATTTCCGTTGTTAAAGTAGTGGATAATTCGATTTTTGCCTTTTCAGCAGCTTCTCTTAATCTTTGAACTGCTTGATCATCGTCCATTAAGTCAATACCAGTTCCATTTTTAAATTCATCTGCTAAATATTTCATGATGATGTTATCCATATCGGTCCCACCAAGTTTGGTGTCTCCACTGGTAGATTTAACTTCAAATACTCCTCCACCAAATTCCATAATGGTTACATCTAATGTTCCACCACCTAAATCGAATACAAGGATTTCAATATCATCATCACTTTGTTTATCAATACCATAAGCTAAACTTGCAGCTGTTGGTTCATTAACTAATCTTACAACATCAAGACCAGCTATTGTTCCAGCATCTTTAGTTGCTGTTCTTTGATTGTCATCAAAATAAGCAGGAACAGTAATAACTGCTTTTTTAACTTCCTCTCCAAGGAATGATTCAGCATCTTTTTTTATTTTCATTAATATAAATGCAGAAATTTCTTGAGGAGTATAAGATTTGCCTTGAATGGTAACTTTGTAATCAGTTCCCATACTTCTTTTAATCGCACTAATAGTATTTTCTGGATTGGTTACTGCTTGTCTTCTTGCAGGTTCGCCGACTAATTTTTGTCCATCAGCAGTAAAAGCCACATAAGATGGAAATGCTTTACCATATTGACTTGCTCCTTCTGCACTTGGTATAACCGTAGGTTTTCCACCAACAAGAACTGAAGCTGCTGAATTACTAGTTCCTAAATCGATTCCTATAATTTTTTCTTTCTTACTATTATCTGCCAAATTATCACCTTTAATCTTGTATTTTTGTAAAATTTTGTAAAATTTTGTAAATTTAAAGAAAATCATTTAAATTGATTTTATTTGTAAAATTTTGAATTAAAACTTCGAATTAAAACTTTGAATATAAATTAATATTCTAATTAAATCTAAAATTATATTCTATTAAATCTAAATTATTTTAATATCTATTAAATTTAAAAATATCTATTAAATTTAAATTTTTATATAATTATAAAATTTATTATATAACTATTGAATTTATAATATGATCTTGATTTGTATACAATCAAATTGCATAATTGACATTTCATTTTTTACAAACTCTAACTTTCGGATATTTAATGATCTTGTCTTTTAGCATGTAACCTTTCATTAATTCATCTATTATTTCTCCATTTTCATGGTTTTTGCTTGCTTCAACCATAAGTGCTTCATGCTTCAATGGATCAAATTTTTCACCTTTAGTAGGTATTTCTTTAAGACCTTCATTTTCTAAAGTAGTTTTCATTTTAGAATAAATTAATTCAACACCGTCATGAAGTTCTTTTTCAGTTTTTGACTGAGTTAATGCTCTTTCAAGGTCTTCATAGCTATCCAATATTTTTAAAATTAGCTGTTCATTTGCAAAATTTATAATGTCTATTTTTTGCTTTTCAAATTGCTTTTGAGAGTTTTCAAAATCTGCTTGTAATCTTTGTAAATGGGAGACATATTCACTGATTTTTTCATCTTTTTTAGCTATTTCTTCATCTTTTTCTATTAAAATTTCTTGGCAATCAGTTAATTTATTATTTTTATTATTTTTTTTATTTCCTAAATTTTCTGATTTCTTGGAATTTTTTGAATCTTTATTTTGACTACTTTTAGCTTTTTTAATATTTTCACTTTCTTGTGAAATATCATCAGATTTTTCATCAGGAGTATTTGAATTTTTATTTTTATTTTTTTTTATTTTATCATCTCCCTTTTATTTTTATAAGATTTAAGTTAAGAAATTAAGTTTCTATTTTAATTTATTTTAAATTTATTTTAAATTTATTTTAAATTTATTCAATATTATATATTTATTAAAATGTTAATTATTATTAATATTACTAATGAATTATTGAATATTATTAACGATTTTAATAATATTAAAACAATTAAAATAATAATTAATCAATAATAAAGAATAATTAATCAATTGAGAGAATAATAAATTAATTAATAGACTATTAAATCAATTAATAAAAAATAATAAATTAAATATTGTATTAAAATATCATTAAAATATCATTAAAATATTAAAGTAACAAAAAGTTATTTTTTGTTCCATATATATTTAGTAACCAAATGTTATATAAAGGTTTCGGTTAAAGTAACAAAAAGTTATATTAATAAGAAGATACAATATATTAAATAATGACAAAAGAAAACAAAAATATTTATAACAACAAAAATATTGAAAATTTGAATAATGCTCAAGATAATAATTTTCGAAATGATCTTAATGATTTAGATATGGAAGACATATTGGATGTTATGGGTTGTCGAACAAGGCGTGAAATTATAAACCTTTTAAGAGAAGAGCCACGATTTGTAAGTGAAATATCTAAAGAACTTGAAATTGGTCAAAAAGCAATTATTGGGCATTTAAAAGCTATGGAAGAAATAGGAATATTAGAATCTTCATTTAAAAAAATTGTTAGAGGAAGACCAAGAAAATATTATGGAATGCCTCATGATTTTACTATTAATATCAAAGTTACTAAGAATTCTTTAAATATACAAGTTACTGATGATATTTTAAATTTAAAACAACTACCATCTGGTGATGAATGGTCTAAATTACTAGAAATAGAAAAAAAAATTGATCAAGGACAATGGGAAGCTATTGAAGATTTAAAAAATCAAATTCGCCTTTATTCCAATTTAAAAGAAAGAGCAGAATATATTTTAGAACGATCAATTAAAAATAAACATTTATGACTTTTACAATTATGTTTTATAAATTTATAAAGTTTATAAAGTTTATAAATTTATAATTATGAATTTAATATTTAAATTTAATATTTAAATTTAATATTTATTGATTTTAATAATCAATAGCAAAACCATTACCTATCATTTCAGCTATTGGTCTTTTAAATTCATCAGTAATCGAAACAATATATACTGACATTGTTTTTCCTTTATTTGAACATTTAGATTTAGCTATTAATTTATCTCCTTTTGGTGGCTTTAAATAGCTAATAGAACATGATTGTCCTACTGTTGATTTTTTATCATCACCTAAAACTCTCATTAAATTACTGTGAACTGCAAATGTGAAATCTGCTAAAGTAAAAATAGCTCCTCCATGAATACCACCAATTGAATTCTCATGGTTTTCAGTTAAATTCATGACACATGTAATTTCTTCTTCTGTTGCAGATTCAATTTCTATTCCTAAGTCTTTTGCAAGTTTATCATTGTCAAAAAATTCTTTTAATTTCTCTATTTCTATATTATTTATCATTTGAACTACCTGTTTAATATAATAAATCATAAACAATTTTTTTAATTTTAATTTATTTAGTTTATTTAGTTTACTTTAATTAATTTGAGTTATTTAAGTTTATTTAAATTTATTTAGTTTACACTTTAATTAATTTGATTTATTTAGTTTATTTAGTTTATTTAATTAATTTGATTTATTTATTTTTTAATTATTTTTATTTTAATTTAAAAAAAATCTTTTATTTTGTTTTATTTTTTTTAAAAATTATATTATTGATAATAAAATTTAATTTAAATAGTAATAAAATATATATTTTCTAAATAATTAAATTTTTTTTAATGAATTTGCAAATGAAGATTATTTTTACACTTGAAATTGACCCCATTATGATAATTAAGGAATAATATTTTAATTTATTTAACAATAACTTATTTAACAATAACTTATTTAATAGTAATTTAATATAGAATATAATGTTAAATTATTCTTGAAGCAATAATTGCTTGACCTAATGAAACTGATCCGTCTCCTGGACATGAATTTTTATGTTGAACATATTTTAAACCTTCTTTTTCAACTTTTTCTTTGACAATTTTACTAATAGCTTGATTATAAAACACTCCACCAGTTCCACCAATTACATCTATATTTTTTTTGTTTGCTGAGAGTATTGCAAGTTCTGCTAATCCATTTGCAACTGCAGATTGTCCTGCTTTCGCTATATCTTTTTTATTTTCTCCATTTTTAATTAAATCTAATACATTTTTAAGTATTTTTGAAGTATCTAATCTAATCAGTCCATTTTCTTTGATAAAACTATTTTTTATATTTATTTTATTATTATTTGATTTTGATGCAACAGATTCTAATTTCATTGATGCTTCACCTTCATAGGTTCGTTTTCCACAAATTCCAAGGGCAACAGATATAGAATCTAAGACTCTGCCTGTGCTTGTTGTAGTTGATACATTTAAATTATTTTCTAATTGTTTTAAAACCATATTAATTTCTATTTCTCCATGTTTAAAGTATTGGAGATAATTTTCATTTAAAATAGTTTTTAATTGATTTGTTTCAAATTGATTATACAACATAGCAGTCATAGCTCTAACAGGATATTTAGTAGAAATATCTCCTCCTGGAAGCTTTTGAGAGCTAAGTGATGCCATTCTTTCATAGCTACCAATGTCAGTATATAATATTTCCCCTCCCCAAGCTGTTTTATCATCTCCATAGCCCACACCATCAGCAGCTATTACAATAAGTTCCTCTATATTATTATCTGCTGCAAGAACTGCTCCATGAGCATGATGATGCTGAATTGGAATTGTTTCACATTTAAATTGTTCTGCCAATTCTTTTGCAAGTTTACTTGTAAAAAATTGAGGATGTAAATCACAAGCAATTGCATCAAAGCTATTTGTAGAAGTTATATTAGAAATATGTTTTATTGCATCTTGTAAAAATTCATAGGTTTTAAATTTATTAGTAT
The DNA here is from genome assembly GCA_031261915.1 of Candidatus Methanoflexus mossambicus. Classification (GTDB taxonomy): domain Archaea; phylum Methanobacteriota; class Methanobacteria; order Methanobacteriales; family Methanobacteriaceae; genus Methanoflexus; species Methanoflexus mossambicus. Next base: position 29,563 of record JAISIT010000126.1, on the reverse strand, counting down.
TTCCTATATGTTGGGACATGTATGCCATTTTTTCTTTTAAAATTGTAAAAGTAACATCCAATTCTGGTCCTAAAGCAAGAATATTTTTATTTTTTGAATTATCAGGAATAACAAGGTTTAAATCATAGGGTGTAGGAGTAAAACCTCTTGAACGTCGAATAAATGATGGCTGATTATTTATATATCTGATAACCGAATCATCACAACGATTTATTATTTCCCTGTTATGTATTAAAAAATAATCAGCAATGTGTTTTAAATTTTTAGCTATTTCTTCATTAGTTATCATCATTGGTTCTCCAGGAATATTGGCTGATGTCATTATTAATCCTGGATTTTCAATATAATCAAATAATAAGTAATGAATTGGAGTGTAAGGGAGCATTATTCCAATATTATGCAATAATGGAGAAACATATTCTGATAAATTATAGTTTTTACTTTTTTTAACTACGACAATAGGTCTTTCAATATTTTTTAAACATTCTTCCTCTTTTTTTGAAATTTCTGCAAAACTTCTTCCAGTTTCAATATCTTTAACCATCACTGCAAATGCTTGATTTTCCCGTCCTAATATGTTTCTAAGTTTCTTAACAACTTTATCATCACTAACTTTTGCAACTAAATGTGTTCCACCAATTCCTTTAATAGCTAATATCTTACCTTTATTTAATAATGTTGCAGCAGTTTTAATTGGATTTTCATTGTTTTTTTTAATTATTCTTTTTTCATTATCAAGTAGTGTTAATTCTGGACCACATGTATGACAAGAGATTGCTTCACCGTGATAACGTCTATCATTAGGATTAGTATATTCTTTTTCACATTCACCACATAATGGAAACTTATTCATTGTTGTTCTAATTCTATCATAAGGAATAGCTTCAATAACACTAAATCTTGGTCCACAATCTGTGCATGCTATAAATGGATGTTTATATCTCCTATTATTTGGATTTCTCATTTCTTTTAGACAATTATCACAAACAGATAAATCCGGAGGAATAACTGATGTTCCAGACAATTCTGATGAGCTTTCAAGTATTTTAAAATCATCAAAATCACCATAATCACCATAATCACCATAATAATTTAATTCATTAATTTTATTAATATATTCCAACTTTAATGAATTAATAACTGAAACTGGTGGTTTTTTTGATTCAATTTCTTCAATAAATTTTTCAATGTCTTTTTCATCTCCTTTTCCAATAATTTCTACAATGTTTCCTAAATTTTTAACATATCCTTTAATATTGTTTTTAATAGCTATTCTATAAACATTAGGGCGAAATCCAACTCCTTGAACAATTCCTTGAACTAATATTTTAACTGTTTTCATATTACCTTAGATTTTATTTTTATTCTTTTTTATAATCTTTATAATTTTTATAATCTTTATACTCGTTATAATCTTTATAATTTTTATAATCTTTATAATCTTTATAATTTTTATAATTTATTAAATTAAATCTAATAAGTATTAAATTATTTGTATTTTTCTAAAATTATTTAAATATCATAATATATATAAATTTACAATATTTTATATTTTTTATAATTTTTATAATTGTATATTGAGGGTAAAAATGAAAGATATTCTTATTGATTTTCAAAATAAAAAAATTAGTCTAGAAGAAACAGAAAAGCTATTAAAAATGAATAATATTCAAGAAATTCACAAAATAGCTAATATTGATGATTCAAGAAAGATTAGAACAGGTTTTCCTGAAGCTATTTTAGCTGAAGGTAAAGAATATGATGATTTATTTCAAATAGCTCTTAATTCTCTTAAAAATGAAACAAATAAATCATTTTCAAATATTATTATTACTCGTTTATCTAAAGAAGTTAAAAATAAGCTTTTAATTGATTTAAATAAAGAATTTAAAGATTATCAAGATTTTAATTTCGAATATAACAAAAAAGCTAAAATTTTAATTATTTCTTCAAAAATAAAAGAAAATGATTATATAAATGAAAATTCTAAAGATAATAAAGATAATAAAGACTCTAAGGATAATAAAAATAATAAAGATAATAAAACATATAAAGATTCTAAAGATGAAAATATAAAAAACAAATTTAAAATTGGAATTGTTACAGCAGGAACATCAGATATTTCTATTGGTGAAGAAGCAAGAATTATTATTGAAGAAGGTGGATGTGAAGCTATTTGTTCTTATGATGTTGGAATAGCAGGTATACATCGTTTGTTTCCAAAAATAGCTAAAATGATTGAAGAAAATGTTAAAGTAATCATAGTATGTGCTGGAATGGAAGGAGCATTACCTTCTGTAGTTGCAGGATTGGTAAATATTCCTGTAATCGGAGTTCCAACATCAGTAGGTTATGGAATTGGGGGAAAAGGAAAAGCAGCATTATATGCAATGTTACAATCATGTGCACCTGGTTTAGCAGTTGTAAATATTGATAATGGTTTTGGAGCAGCTATTTTTGCTTTAACAATTGTTAATAATTTATAAATAGGTAATTTAAATGATTCTTGAGGAATTCAACGAGAAAAAACATGACTTAAACAAAATAGCTGAAATGATTTTTTTAGTTGATGAAGAAACATTTTTAAAAGTTTTTAAAGATAAAGATAAAGCTATTTTAGCTATTAAAGAAAAAATAATCATTGAAAATAAGGTTATTAATCAACACAGTCAATCTAATACCATACGATATATTCTTTTAGATGGAAATAATGATAAAAATAAGGATACTAAGATAAATAAAGATAATGATAAAAATGCATTAGGAATGATATTAGTGTGTGTTGGAAAAAAAGAGAGTTTATTGAGTTCGATAATATTTTTACTTAAAAATCTTTCTTTAAAAAATGCTATAAAATTTATTTACATTGATTTAATGGATTATATGGTTTTATCTAATTGGAATAAAGAAGATACATATCTTGCAGAGCTTGCAGTTAATAAAAATTATCAAGGCAAAGGATATGGTCAATTATTATTGAATAAAACCTTAGAAATAGCTAAAAACAATAATTCCCCCAGATTAGTTTTAGATGTAGATATTAAAAAAGAAAGACCTAAAAAGATTTATGAAATTTTCGGTTTTAAAGTTTTTAATAAAAAAATAGATAATATTTTCGCTAAAAACAGAGGAATGTATAATATGGAGTATATTATTAATTAATATCAGATTAGATGATTTAAATACTAAATATAAATAGTTATTATTAGTTTTTAATTAATTTGATTAAGTTTGATTGAGTTTAATTAAGTTTAATTAAGTTTAATTACTTTTCATTAGTTTTAGTCATTTATGCCTTTTTTCAAATTCATTTAAAAGATCTTCAAATTCTATTTTTTTATATGCTAATAAAACAAGTGTGTGAAAAATTAAATCTACGGATTCATCAATTAAATTTTCATTGTTTTTAGACGCTATTAACACTTCTGCTGTTTCTTCACCTATTTTCTCTAATATTTTATCTTCAGCTTTTTTTAAATCGTCTTTCATTAAATTTGAAGTATATGAATCAATAGGATTATCTCTACGATTTTCTAATGTTTTATATACTTTTTGAATAATTTCTTTATCCATTAAATCACCAAAAATACTAAATAAAATCCCAAAATAGTAAATAAAGTCAATTAAAATCTTATTTTTTTAATAACTTTTCTGTAATAGCTATTAACTCATGTTGAGACTCTAACATTTGAATATCATCAAAAGTATATACATTCATTTTGTCTGCAGTTTTTTCTAAACCTAAAACAATGTTATCTTTTATTTCAAGGACATAAGAATCAATTTCTTTTAATCCTAATTTAATAGATGCCGCAACTCTGTGATGACCATCGACAAGAACATATCTATCCCTAACACGAGCAACTATAGCAGGTTCAGCCAATCCTTTTTCAAGTTCATAAGTTCTTCCTTCGAGCTCATCTTTATAAATTTTATCTTGTGTGGGTCTAATTTTATTTGGATCAATTTTTTCATGCTTAATCACAATTTTTGTTTGATAAATTTGTTCTAAATTACTTTTAAACATTTCTAATTTTGTTGGAGTTGTCCTTTCAATATGTGAACGAACTAAATCTGTATTGGTAATTATTCCAATAAGATGATCTTTTTTATCGATTACTGGAAGTCTAGAAATAGCTTTTCTAAACATTACTCTTGATGCATTATCTGTTGACATATTTTCTTGGGCAGTAATAACATCGGAGGTCATTATCTCTTTAACATAGATTGCTTTTTTTTTTAACAATAAATCAAAGGCAGTAATGATTCCTACAACTTTATTTTCATCATCAACGACTGGAAAACCGTCGTGTTTTGTATCTTTCATTAAATTAAATACTTTTTCAACTAAATCATCTTCTTTTACAGATATAACATCTGTTGACATATATTCTTGAACAAATGATTTTTTTATCACTTCATTACTCATTTTATCACAAAAATAAATTATATAAAAATAAATTATATTATTATATTAAAAAAATATATTAGAATATTATTAAAATATATTAGAATATAAATTAAATACTAAAAATATATTAAAATATACTAAAAATATATTAAAATTGTATTTAAATTGTTATTTATCTAAAATACTTTTTAAAATATTTACAGTTTCTCCAGGATCTGCTTTTCCTCTTGTTTCTTTCATTACTTGTCCCATTAAGAAATTCAACGATGCTTTTTTACCATCATAATAATCTGCTACTGCTTGTGGATTATTTTCAATAGCTTTTTTTGCTGCTTCTTCTATTTTATCATCGTTTATTACACCAACAAGGTTTAATTCAATAGCTATTTCTTTTGGAGATTTTACATTGTTTACCATTTTATCAGCTATTTTTTGACCTGCTTTGGCAGTAATTTCATTGTTTTTAAGCATATTTAAAAATTCAATAATATTTAATGGGCTTATTCCACTTTCAGAGTATGAAATTTTGTTATAATGCAAAACTCTTTTGAGTTCATCTCTCATCCATGAAGCAGCATATTCTGGATTAATTTTTTTAGAAACTTCTTCAAATGCATTTGCTAATTCTAATTCTGATGTGAGAGTTTTAGCAGATTCCTCATCAATGTTATATTCTTCAATGAATCGTTTAACTTTATTATGAGGAGCTTCAGGCATTATTTTTTTAACTTCTTCTATTTTTTCAGATTCTATTTTCATAGGAGGAAGGTCAGGATCAGGAATAAATCTATAATCATCGGCATCTTCCTTTAATCTCATTGAAACAGTTATCATTTGTGATTCTAAAAATGCACGTGTTTCTTGTTTAACTTCTTTGCCACGTTTTAATTGATTTTTTTGTCTAATCATTTCAAATTTAAGTGCTTTATATGCTCCTTTAATTGAGTTGATATTTTTAATTTCCACACGTTTTCCACCTTCAAGAGATACATTTACATCTGCTCTCATAGTTCCTTCGCCACGTGCACTTTCACTATAGTCTAAAACTCTTATTAATTCTCTTAAAAATGTCCTTGCTTCTTCAGGAGAATTCATATCTGGTTCTGTAACAATTTCTACAAGAGAAATTCCAGAACGGTTAAAATCAACAATTCCACGGTCAGGTTTAAATTGTCCTGGATCTTCTTCAACATGTATTTCTCGTATTCTAACTCCATTTAAATCTCCTTCATATCCAATTGGAACCGATGTTTTCTGATATCCAGAAGGTAAATCTGGATAATTATAATGTTTTCTCATGAAATATGTTACATTTTGATCTATTTTGCAATTTAACATTAAAGCTATTTTTAATGCATTTTCAATAGCTTTTTCATTTGTTGGATAAGGTTTTGCACCAGGTTGATTTAAACACACTGGACAAATATTGGTATTGGGAGATACCTCTTGATAATTAGTTGGACAATTACAAAATAGCTTGGAATCTGTTTTAAGTTGAACGTGGATTTCTAAACCACACATCATATTAATAATAATCACTCCGTCAGTATTATTTAATTTAAGTTAATATTATTCATTAAATCAATTCAATAATTAGAGTTTAATGAATAAAGTAAATTTAAAATATTTATTTTAAATTGTAATATTATATCTAATAAGTATAATTTTAATAAGTATTTAATTCAATTAATTTTAAATTAAAAAATAATTGTAAAAAATCAGTTAAAATAGTAAAAAATCTAGTTTTAAACGAAATTTAAACAAAATATAAATTTAATACATAAAATATATATACTATTTTTATTTTTGTTTATTATATATTATAAAACTAACCATTAAAATTTTATATTGTTTTATTTTTTTGATTTTTGGCTTGTTTTATGTATCTCTCTATAAATTTATCTAAATTTTTATTATAACTACTTTTATTTTCACCTAATTTATTGTAATCTGTAAATGTTCCTTTCAAACTTCTTCCTGTAAATTTAACTTCTTCTTCAACACGTTTACCATATTTTGTTCCAAACATTTTAAAAAGAGGGAATTTAGTTAAACCATTGGCTCCACTCAATATTAAAATTCCAATATTTGCTAAATTATCTTCCCATGTTCCACAAATTATTTCAATCTTTGGGAATTTAATTCTTATGGATGAAACAACCCCTGCATAGTATAATGATGATGGTTGTGATGAATTTTCATATTCTGTTTGAGGATGAGGATTTAATGAGTAAAATATAACTCTATCAATATCATGTTTTGAAATAAAATCTATTAGATATTCAATATCCTCAACAGTTTCACCTAATCCCAATATTATTGTAATAGCTTTTTTAAAACCTAAATCTTTAGCATTAAAAAGCATATTAGATATATCTTCAAGAGATTTACTCGGAGCAACTTTTTCATGGAAAACAGGATTTGCAGTTTCCACTGCTCCAGTTATTCCAGCTATTTCTTCTGAAAATAGCTCTAAATCATTAGTAATTCCAGTATTTAACCAAACTGGACTTTTAGTAATATTATAAATATCTGTAGCTATATTTTTAATTTCTTCTTGTGAAAAACTTTTATATCCTCCAGATAAAAATTCAATATTCCAGTTTAATCGATTGCAAAGTTCTGATTCTGCCAATATTGCATTTATTTTTCTTTTTGCTTTTTTAGGATCTTTTATTTTATTTTTTTGAGTACTCATATAGCAAAAACTACAATCTCCTTTATCACACCACCAGGATAAGAAAATAGCTCTCTCTAAAGTGATTATATTAGAATGATTTTTAGATGTAAGTTTATTTGCTTTTAAAACTAAATCTAAAATTTCATTATTTTTAATTTTCTCAATTAAATCCATTTTTTCACTAAATAACTTATTTTATTTGTTTTTATTAACTTTAATAATCTAATTGCATTTAATAATTTAATTAAAAAAAGTATATTTATTATTTATAGAATTTTTTATGTATTTATAGAATTTTTTATGTATTTATCTTATATTTTCTTTATTTATATTTTCTTATATATTATATCCTAATAATAATTTAAATAAACTTATAGATATAAAACTTATAGATATATATTAAAATAAATATAAAATATTAAAATGAATATAAAATATTAAAATGAATATAAAATATTAAAATGAATATAAAATATTAAAATGAATATAACTATTAAGTAAATAATTTAAATATTTACATATATTTAAAGAATAGATATAATTTAAAAAATCAATTAAATTACTTAAAAATCAACATAAATAATAGTTATGAGTTTATATGAGTTTTAATAATGTTTATTTTTAATTATTATTCGTATTTCATTGTTATTGCTTTCAATTTTTTATTTTATCATTTTTTTTATTTCAAACAATAAATTATATTGAGTTTTATGGTTTTTTGTAGCTATTGTGGATTTGAAAATAGGGATGGAACTCTTAAATGTCAAAATTGTGGGAAACCATTAAGTTTAATTCCAAACAATGAAAATAATGGAATAAATAATATAAATACAAATTATATTCCTAAAACTAGTATTAAATCTACTAAAAATTTCAGTTTAAAAGATAAACATAATAATGTTAATAATGATAACCATAATAACCATATTAATGATTATGGAGATAATAATAATCAAATTAATAATAAAAATTCCATTAAATCAAAATATATAAGATCAAAGGGTAATTTTAATCGTTCTAATAATTCTAATAATTTTAATCATCAGAATAATGCTAATTTTAATCATTCTAATGATTTTAATAATTATGATAGTTACAATAACTATAATATGAATAATCAACATGTCCCCAATAGTTATAATAATCAAAATATGCAAGAACCTATTAATTACCATAATAATCAGTATCAAAATAATATTAATCAAAAAGAAAATATACAAAAGCGTTTTATTGAATGGGATGTTATAATAGCTACTGCTTTAATTGTAATCATATTGTCTGCTATTTTTAATCGTATTTTTCCAGATATTTCTCTTTTAATTTCATTATTAATTGCTCTTATTTATATTTTAATAGCTACAAAGAATAAATCAAGTTTATTTATCACCATTCCACTTACAATGGTTATGATTGCAACAATATCTGCTTTTTTTTCTTTATCATGAATATAATTCGTTTTAACAAATTTTAATATTATTTATAACTTAAGATATTCTTAATTTTAAGTTTTAAATATTAATTATCATTTATTTTATTTTTTGGGAAAGATGAGATAATTTTAAAAATTAAATTTAAAATTTTCTATGAAAACATTTATATATGATAAAATTTAAAGTTAAGTATACTGTTAATCTTATTAAAAATTTTAACATTATTGGCTATTGTTATGCCCAATTTTTATATATGCCGTCGTAGCTCAGTTGGTAGAGCGTTCGGCTGTTAACCGATTGGTCACAGGTTCGAGTCCTGTCGACGGCGTTGGGCCCATAGCTTAGCCAGGTAGAGCGCCCGGCTCATAACCGGGCGGCCATGGGTTCGAATCCCATTGGGCCCATAAGATTCTTTTTTTAAGAGTTTTTTCTTTATCTGATAGAATGTTATATCTTTTATTTAAGATCAACTATTGATTTATTTTATATTGCTCCGATGGTGTAGTCCGGCCAATCATTTCGGCCTTTCGAGCCGAAGACTCGGGTTCGAATCCCGGTCGGAGCATTTTTTTTAAATTAATTTAATTTTAAATTTACTTAAATTTATTTAAATTTGTTTAAGTTTTTTATTTAATTTAAATAATTAACTTAATTTAAATAATTCCATATTAAATACAATTTAAAATTAAATAATATTCAAATATTTACATAAGTTAATATATTAAAGTTATATTTGAGATTTTTAAGGGTGTGTCTCTTTTAATCCGAAGCGGGGGTGCCCGAGCGGCCAAAGGGGACAGGCTTAGGACCTGTTGGTACAGGCCTACCAGGGTTCGAATCCCTGCTCCCGCATAGATTTCCAAATAGTTTTTAATATCTTAAATATTCCTTATTCCTATTTATTTAGTTATAAAATGCCGGGGTGGGGTAGCTTGGTTATCCTACGGGACTGTGGATCCTGCGACTCGGGTTCGAATCTCGGCCCCGGCCCCATTTTTACTATTTTTACTATTTTTTTAAATTTTCAACTTTTCATGTTTGTTTTATTTTTACTTTTTTTAGAAAAACTTTATTTTTGTTTTTGAATATTTTGTTTTTAATTTAATTCTTTTCTTTTTTAAGCTTATTATGTGTATTCTTCATGATTTGATTATTTAAAAAAAATTTATAGATATTTGAAAAAGTTTAAAAAAGTTTATAGATATTTAAAATAAAATATAAAACTATATTAATATTATTTTTAATTTATATGTAATATTATACAATAATATATTATTGTTAGAATTAATTTTAAGTATAAATGCTTTAATATTTATAAAATTATTGGAATTATTGAATGACTAAAAAAGGGACAGCAGAAGAACGAGATTTAGTTTCAAAATTATGGAAATTAAACTTTGCTGCAATGAGAGCTCCTGCTTCTGGAGCTGCAACTAAACATTCTATTCCAGATGTAATTGCAGGGAATGGAAAGATTTATTTGGGTATAGAAGTTAAAACAACAGTAAAAGAAATTATATATATTGATTCCTCCCAAATTGAAGGTTTAATTGATTTTTGCGATATTTTTGGAGCTAAACCTTTTTTAGGACTTAAATTTAAAAGAACTAAATGGCTTTTTTTAAGTCCTAAGAATGTTCCAAGAACAAAAAAAGGAAATTATAAGGTTACTAAAGATTTTGCAATAGAAAAAGCATTAGAATTAGATGAAATACTTGGAATAGATAAACAAATTAAATTTTAGGCATATTTATAGTTTTATATCTTTTTATAATTTCATATAATTTTTATAATTTCATATCTTTTTTATTTTTTATTCTTCTTTTTATTTTAGTTTTATTATTAATTTTTTAATTATTAATTTTATTAGGGACTTAATATATATTTTTAAAACTTAAATAGATGATTTAAATGGATTTATCAATAATAACTATTAATTATAATTCTTATGAATTAACTAAAGAAACAATTAAGTCTATTTTTAAATATCCTCCATCTTGTGAGTATGAAATATTTTTAGTGGATAATAATTCTCATGATGATAGTTTAAATAAACTTAAAGTTGTTTTTGATTTTGAAATAAAAAATAAGCTTATTAAGTTAATTCCATTATCTAAAAATAAAGGTTTTGCCAATGGAAATAATGAAGCTATTAAACAATCTAATGGTGATTTTATCCTTCTTTTAAACAATGATACGGAAGTTTTAAAAGATAGTTTAACTAATACTTTTAATTATATCTATAAAAATGAAAATATTGGTGCTTTAGGTTGTAAAATTATTTTACCTGATGGATCATTGGATATGGCTGCAAGAAGAAATTTTCCCAATCCTAAAAATTCTTTTTATAAGTTATTTGGACTTTCTAAAATTATTAATAAAATTAATGGAGATAAAAATGATTTAAATAGCTATAATATAACTAATTTAGATGAAAATGGAATTTATGAAGTTGATAGTCTAGTTGGAGCATTCATGTTACTTAGAAAAACTACTCTTAATGAAATTGGTCTTTTAGATGAGAGTTTTTTTATGTATGGTGAGGATATAGATTTATGTTATCGAATTAAAGAATCTGGGTGGAAAGTTGTTTATTACGGCAAGAATATAATTATTCATCATAAAGGAACAAGTAAAAAGCAAAAAACTAAGTTAATTTATCATTTTTATAAATCAATGTATATTTTTTTCAATAAACATTATAGAAATAGCTATTCTTTTTTAACAAAGGCAATAATTTATTTTGGAATTGGTGTTTTATTTATAATTAAAGTAGTTTTAAATATTTTTAAGAGAAAATAAATATATGAAAAAAATAAGAAATAATAAACCTAAGGAATAATAAACCTAAGAACTAAAACTTAAAAATTCTATAATAAATTAAAATTAAAAATAGAATTAAAAGTAGAACTAAAAATAAAAACAGAACTAAAAATAAAAATAAAAATGAAAAATAAAATAAGGTGAAATATGCCACTTGTTACCGTAATAATGCCATTTAACAAAGGAAAAGATTATTTAAATGACGCTTTACATAGTTTAACTCTCCAAAATATTGAAGATTTTCAGTTATTATTAATTTTAAACGGTGTTACTGAAGATATTTCTGATATTATTTCTTTTTATGGTGATAAATTAAATTTAATTATTGAAAACATTGACCATACTGTTACACCTACATACTCTCGTAATATGGGAATTAAAATAGCTAAAACTAAATATATTTATTTTTTAGATTCTGATGATTGGTTGGATAAATTTGCATTAGATAAATTAATATTCTTTGCTAAAAAAAACCCGAATTATAAAATTATTTCTGGAAAAAGAATTTATACTAAATATAATCCTAAAACTATTAATAATTCAAAGGAATTTAGAGAAATTATTCAAAATTCCAATGTTAATATTAAAAAAACAAATAATATTTCTTTGATTATTCCAAATGAAGATGGATTTGAAAATATTTCATCGTTGCATAGTTTATTTGATAGAGAATTTTTATTGGATAATAATATTTTGTTTAATACTGATTTAAATGTTTTTGGAGATTATCCTTTTGTATTTAAATTATTAAATTGTATATCAAATCAAGAAACCATATCAAATTTGAAAAATAATGAATTTATAGTAAATAGCTATGATTCTTTTTATTTTAAACGAAATCATGATGATCCTGTTAATTTACCTTCTTTAGAACAATTATTTGATGATAAAAGCTATTTTTTGGAAACAATTAATGTTTATAGCTATTTAATCAATTCTATTTTAAAAAATACTAATTTTAATGATTATTTAAGGGTTTTGTTAGATAAAAAGTTTATTAATTTTTATTTTATCTTTTATTCGAAAAAAATTATCCAAAATCAGGATAATAAATGGAGAAAAGAGTATTTAAAAATAATATCTGAAGTTATTAAAAATATAAACAATAAATCGATTAAATTTTCTCAACAAATAGAAATTTATGCTGTTAAATCTATAAACCTAAAGCTTTTGAAAGTATTAATAAATATTCGTTTAACTATTAAAAAAATACCTGAAATTATTAGAAAACCCTATATCTTGCCTTTAATGATTTATGTGACGGTATTTAATAAATTAAAAATTAAAGAAAACATGATTATATTTGAAAGTTTTAGAGGAAAAAGTTATAGTGATAGTGGAAAGTATATTTACGAATATTTATACAATTACTCTAAAGAAAATAATGATTTTAAAAGTAATAGTTTTAAAATAAATAATTCTAAAAAAAATAATTCTAAAAAAAATAATTTTAAAAAGAATAATTTTAAAAAGAATATTTCTAAAAACAGTAATTCTAAAGAGAAAAACTTTGATTTTGTATGGATTTTAGATAAAAAAAGTAGAAAAAATGTTTTAGGTAATCCTCGTTTTGTTGAAAGGTTTTCATTAAGATATTATTATTATATGGCTATTTCAAAGTATTGGGTTTCTAATTTAAGACAACCCATGAGACTTAGAAAAAGAGAAGAGCAAGTAATGTTAGAAACATGGCATGGCACTCCTTTGAAAAGATTAGGTTTAGATATTAATACTATTTATTCCTTTGATCCAGAATTAAAACAACAGTATATTGAAAATTCCCGTGAATGGAAATATCTTTTGTCCCCAAATCATTATACTTCCGAGATTTATCGTTCTGCATTTAATTATCATGGAAAAATTCTTGAATATGGATATCCTCGTAATGATTTACTTTATAATTATACTAATGAAGATATTTTTAAAATTAAAAATGAATTAAATCTCCCTAAAGATAAAAAGATTATTTTATATGCTCCTACATGGCGTGATGATGAATTTTATGATAAAGGTAGCTATAAAATGTCTTTAAAGCTTGATTTAGATCTTCTTAAAAATAGGCTTCAAAATGACTATATTATTCTTATAAGAACTCATTATTTCATTTCTGATGTTTTAGATCTTAAAGAATTTAATAATTTTGCTTGGGATGTTTCTAAATACGATGATATTTCTCATCTCTATATTATTTCAGATATTTTAATAACTGACTACTCATCAGTCTTTTTTGATTATGGTAACCTTAAAAGACCAATTCTTTTTTATACCTATGATTTAGATAAATATGAATCAGTTTTAAGAGGTTTTTATTTGGATATTACAAAAGAAATTCCTGGTCCACTTCTTTTTTCTTCTGAAGAAGTTGTTGAATCTATTATTAATATTGATGATATTAATCAAGAATTTAAAGATAAATATGAAAAGTTTTACAATAAATTTTGTCATTTAGATGATGGAAATGCCAGTGAAAGAGTTTCAAAAACTGTATTTGACTTATAATTTAATTTAATTGTGTTTTATATTTTTATTAATATTTTATATCTTTATTGATATTTTATATCTTTAACAGTATTTTATATTTTTATTAATATTCTATATCATTATCAATGTTTTATTTATTATCTATTAATAGTTTATAAGGGATTTTATGAAAAAAAAATTAATAATTGATTTTAGCAACGAATTAAATATTAAATTTCAATTAGAAAAGGATGTTATAATTCATGATATCTTTTTTAATACTTCTGGAAGGAAAATAGCTATTGATTTTAAGTTTGATGGCGAATTTTATAATTTTACATTAAATAATGAGTTTATTAGTGAAAAAAACATTGGTGAAAATACTTTTACTTTTATATATTCCAATACCACTATTAATAATAAAAATAATACTAATTCCACTATAAACAATGAAAATAATACTGATTCTACCATTAATAATGAAAATAATACTAATTCCACTATCAACAATGAAAATAATACTAATTCCACTATTAACGATAAAAATAATATTAATAATAATATTAATGATAATAATCAAAGCAGTGATAATGAAACTTATCAAATATCTAAGTTTAAAGGATTTTCTAAAGTAAAAATTAAAAATAATCAAGTAAAAAATATTAATGGATTTTATGTAATTTTAAATCAAAAAATTAACAAAGAATTAATTGTTTTAATAGCTAAAAATATAGATGATTTTAAATTTAGAACTTTAAGGCAGTTAACAAATGTTTTTTCTATCAATAGTAAATTTAAAATAGAAGGAAAATTTAATCCACTTTTACTTCCTATTGAATATATAGAAATAGCTTTAGAAGGTGTTAATTTTTCTAAATATTATTTTAATTTAGATTATAATTTTAATAATATTGATAATAAACAGGACATTGCTAATAAGTCTGTTATTGATAATAATTTTGATAATGATACTAAAATAGCTATTGATAATGAGTTTAATATTGATAAGAAAATAGATATTGATAATAATTTGGATAATGATGATAAATCGAATAGTGATATTAATAAAGATACTGCTAGTTTATTTGACAATATAATTTATTCTAAGAATTTTAAAGTTGGTGGAACTTTAGATATTCCTGTTGATATTGAAAATGGGACATATACTACTTATATTTATTATAAAATTAAAGGAATAGATGATAAAATAAAATCTCGTTTTGCAAAGACAAGATTTTTAGATAGAATTAAGTTTAAGGATTTAATTTTTGAATATAATGATAATTCAATTTTTGTTTCTCCGTATTTAACCATATCAGGATATAATAATTCATTTAATATTGAAAATATTTCTAATAATATTTTAAATGAATTTAAAAATGTTAAATCTTTAAAAGTTGATAAAAAAAGAGATATTTGGATTATTGGAGAAAAACCATACAAAGCTCAGGAAAATGGCAAAATATTCTTTGAATATATGAGAAAAAACCATCCAGATCGTGAAGTATATTATATTATAGATTATAATAGTAAAGATTATGAGAAAATAAAAGATTTAGGAAATATTATTGATTTTCAAAGTCCAAAACATTTTGAAATGATTTTAAAAGCAAGTTATATTTTTTCAACTCATCTTCCAGAAAATATTTATCCATTAAACAACAAATCCTTTAAAAATTTAGTTAAAGGGAAAAAAATCTTTTTACAACATGGAGTATTAGGTGTTAGAAACCTTAGAAGTGGTTATTTAAATCAAAAATCGATTTTTGATACGGATATATTTATTGTTAGTGGGCAAAGAGAAAAACAAATTGTTACCGAAGAATTGGAGTTTCATCCTAAACAAGTTAAAATTACAGGTATTCCCCGTTTTGATGAACTTTTTTCAGGAAATGTCAAAACAAAAAATCAAATAATTATTATTCCAACATGGAGAATATATTTACAAGCTTTAGAACATTTTTTAGATTCACAATATTTTTATAGGTTTAAATCATTATTATCCAATGAAAAACTATTAAATTTTGCTATTGAGAATGATATAAAAATTATTTTTGGTTTACACCCAAATATGCAACAGTATACTCAATTTTTCAATGAATTTTTAGATGATTTTGAAAAAAAATTTAAAAAGAAATATAAATCTATTTTAAAGAAAGATTTTAAATTTCCTATTGAATTATTCTATCAAGGAGATCTTATTCTTCAAGATCTAATTAAAGAAAGCGCTTTACTTGTTACAGATTATTCAAGTGTTGCTAATGACTTTTCTTTTTTATATAAACCTGTTTTATATTATATGTTTGATCAAAATAAGTTTTTAACCAACACGGGTTCTCATTTAGATTTAGAAAGAGAACTTCCTGGAGCTATTTTTAGTATTGAATATGAATTAGTTGATGAAATTATAAAAATAGCTAAAAATAGTTTTAAAATGGATGAAAAATATAAAAATAGAGTTAAAAATATAATTACTTATCGAGATACTGATAATTCTAAAAGAATATATGAAGAAGTTGTTAATTTTAATTTTAAAGAAAGTTTAATTGATAAAATTAAAAAAAGTGAATTTTATCGTCGTGGATTTAAAAAATTTAGACGATCTAAGTTTTATTTTCCTTTAATGAAAATATATTATAATTTTTTTAAATTATTACCCTTAAAACCATGGTATGTTTTTGAAAGTGGATTAGGAAAGCAATATTCTGATTCTCCAAGATATTTATATGAAGAATTAATAAAACACAAAGATATTGAAGCTATTTGGATTTATAACAAATTTTCTTTTCTTCATACTCAAAATACAAAGGTTGTTAAAAGATTTTCACCAGAATACTTCTATTATCTTGCTAGATCTAAATATTGGATTAATAATCAAAATTTTCCATCATATATTAAAAAAAGAAGAAATACTAAATTCTTGCAAACATGGCATGGAACTCCACTTAAAAAGATGTTAAATGATTTAGATAAAATTTACGGTCGAAGTGAAGGATATTTGGATAGAATAAATGGAGCAGTTAAACAATGGACTTATCTTTTATCTCAAAGTCCATACACAACAAAATCATTTAGATCTGCTTTTAATTTTAAAAAAGAAATTATTGAAGAAGGTTATCCGAGAAATGATATATTTTTTAATGGACAAGAACAAGAAATAGCTATTAGGAAAATAAAAAATCAATATTCTATTAATCCTAATGGTAGAAAAATAATTTTATATGCTCCTACATTTAGGGATAATCTTAAAGAAGGTAAAAAGTTCTATGAAGATATTCAAATTAATTATGATGACTTTTTTGATAAATTTAAGGATGATTATATCCTTTTAATTAGATCACATTCTGTAATTAAATCTAATATTAAATTGGATGATGATAAATTTAATAATTCTATTATTAATGTTTCTAATTACTCTGATATTCAAGAAATCTATCAAATAACAGATATTTTAATAACTGATTATTCTTCTGTATTTTTTGATTTCGTAAATTCGAAAAAGCCAATTATTTTTTACCCTTATGATAAAGAAGAATACATTGACAATATTAGAGGATTATATTTAAATTATGATGAAATTGTTCCTGGTCCAATTGTTAAAAATCAAAAAGAATTATTTTATGCATTAGAAAACATAGAACAAATTAAAAAACAATATAAAGAAAAAATAAATAATTTTAAAAAGGTTTATGCTCCAATGGACGACGGAAAATCTTCACAAAGAATTGTCAAAAAATATCTTTTAGATTAATTTAGTATTTTCCATTTGAAATTTTTTTAAGTTGAAACAAGTTTTTTAGCTAATTATATTTTTTTAATAAGAGTAAAGTGAAGTTTATATATGGTGAATGTAAATTTTTATTTGTATAGTAAAAAAATGAAAAAATGAAAATATAATTTAAATTTTTAATATTTAATTTTAATCTTTATTATAATATAATTAAATAAATTAAAATAAACTTAAAATAAATTAAACAGTTTTAATAGTTTTAATAGTTTTAATAGTTTTAATAGTTTTTTTAAATAGTTATTTAAAATTAAATCATTTAAAAAATTTTAATCTTATATGAACCAATTTTTAAATTATTTCAAGATATGAATTAAACAGTTTTATTTAAACATGGTTTATTGAATAATTTTTTAATTAAATAATTTAATGACTATTGATTTAAATATTATTTAATAATTATAGATTAAATTAAAGTATTAATGATTTTGCTATACAATAATAAAAAAACGTGATAACATGATAGGTATTTCATCAATACAGGAATATATGTTTTGTCCTTTGAAATTGTTCCTTAGGGATAATTTAGAAGAGAATTTTGAAGATAAGATATTTGTTAAAAAAGCAATTAAACGAATAAGATTAGATGTAATGGATTTACTTCATAGAAATATTCGAGGATTGAATAAACAAATGGATTTAGGAGAAATCAAAGAATATTTAACTAGAAATATTAAACACATCGTTAAAGAATCTTTAAATTTAATTGAGCAAAGAAATGATGTTCTTAGTGAAGAATTCAATGAAATTAAAGATGAATTATTAAATGAAATAGATTTTGAAATAGATTTATTGGCTTTAAAATCATATAAAGCAATGCAATCTCTTGATAAAGATGGTGGAGATATTTCTGAAATGTTTTTTCCAAGTGCAATGTATAACTATCTTATTAAAGATAAAACCTTAGAAATAATAGGATCTTGTGATAAAATAGAGATAATTGAAGGTAGATATTTCCCAATTGATTTTAAAAATTCTATTCCTCCATATCAAGGAGTTTGGGATGGAGATGCAATTAAATTAGCAGCAAATGCAATTTTAATTGAACAAGAATTTGATACTGAAGTTTTTGTGGGTTATATAGATTATTTAAAACTTGGTGAAAGACGACAAGTCGTGATGGACAGTAAAATACGGAAATCATTATTTAAAATCCTTCATGAAGTGAAAGAAATAATTTTTGAAGGTCAAATCCCTGATGTGACCCCTAATCTTTCTAAATGCTCTAAATGTGAATACTGTGAAATTTGTAATGAATCAAGTAAAGTAGATGATAATGATCTTGATTAAATATTCAATTTTTATAAATTATTCACGTATATTAAGTTGATTAAAGAGTTTTTATTATTATTAACGACATTTTTATGTTTTTATTATTAATGACATTTTTATCTTAATATTTAATTAAGCTCTTTTTTTAAACTTAATGCTTTATTTTTTATTTTTTCATCTAAAAATTCATTATTAATATATTTATCATAAATAGCTAACCTTTCATTTAATTTAAATCCAGCATCATTGGTTAATATTTTTAATTCTTCTATTTTTGGCCATTCTGCTTCTGGATTGACATAATCATGACTTACAGGCGAAACTCCTCCCCAATCATCACATCCAGAGAATAAAAAGATTTGATTTGTGTGTAAATTTAGATTTGGAGGGACTTGAATACTAACATTTGGGAAAATAAGCTTCGAAACAGCTACTGTTCGTATCATATCTATTAAACTTGGCTCTTTATAATTTTCCATAGCTATTCCATCTTTTGGTTTAAAATTCTGAATGATTATCTCTTGGATATGTCCATATTTATCATTTATTTTTTTAATATCTAAAAGTGATTTTATTATTTCTTCTTTTGTTTCACCAATACCAATTAATATTCCTGTGGTATATGGAATCTTTAATTTTCCTGCATTTTTTATTACTTCAAGTCGAATAGTTGGATCTTTTCCTGGACTATCTTTATGAGCTATTGTTTCCATTAATCGTGGTGAGGAATTTTCTAACATCATTCCCATAGATACATTAACTTCTTTTAATTTTTTCATCTCTTCATAACTTAATATTCCACAATTGGTATGTGGAAGTAAGTTAGTTTTGTTTATAATTTCTTCACAAACATCATAAGTGTAATCTATAATATTAGAATATCCTAATGTATTTAATTTATTTTTTACAATAGTATTTTCATCAGCTTGTTCTCCAAAAGCAAGCATTGCTTCTTTACATCCATATTTTTCGGATATTTTTAATTCATTAATTATTTCATTTTTTTCTTTTAAAATTATTGCATTTTTATCAGTATCTTCTTTTTTAAATACACAATAACCACAAGTATTTCTACAAATCTCAGTTAATGGAATAAAAACATTTTTAGAATATGTTATTTCATTATTTTCACGACTAGAATTTGCTAAATTCATTAATTTCAATAAATCATCATTTTTTACATTTATCAATTTAATTAAATTTTCTTCTTTTAAGATATTTTTCATATCTTTTTTATTTATATCGTCTTTAAATGTATTATCATCAAATAATGTCATAATATCCCTATAATTTTTTAAAATTAAGATAATTTAGCTATTGATTTTTAAAATTAAGATAATCTATCTATTAATTTAATTTTTATAGTCAATTTTTTACTTATTTTTACTTATTTTTATAATTAATTTTATACTTATTTTCAATATTTTTAATATATTTTTAATATAATTTTAATAAATTTAATTATACTTTTAATAAATTTAATTATACTTTTAATATTTTTAATAAATTTAATAAATTTTAATATTTTTATTTTAATTTTTATATTTAATATTTAATATTTAATATTATTCAAATCAATAAATATAAAAGTTATAATTAGTATATTGTATATATTTATATATTTAATATTAATTTATTACTCATTTTACTTATTTTTTTTATTTATAATTAAATTTTATAATTAAATTTTAATTGGTTTTAAAATGTTAGTCTTAGGAATTTGTGGAAGTCCAAGAAACCAAGCAACGGAATATGTTTTAAAGGAATCCCTTTTAGATTTAGAGAAAAAAGGATTTGAAACAAAATTTGTCACTATTCGAGGGAAAAAAATCGCACCATGTGTCCATTGTGATTATTGCATCACTAACAAGGAATGTATTAATCGTGACGACATGGTGGAAATATATGATTTGCTTAAAAGAGCAGATGGTATTATTATGGCATCTCCCATGTATAATGGAGGTGTTTCTGCTCAATTAAAAGCAGTTATGGATCGTTGTAGGGCTTTAAGTGCTAAAGATATAAATATTTTAAGGGGAAAAGTTGGAATGTCAATAGCTATTGGTGGAGATCGTGCAGGAGGTCAAGAATTAGCTATTGCCCAGATTAACACATATTATTTGCTTAGTGGAATAATTCCTATAAGTGGTGGTCAATTTGGTGCTAATATTGGAGCTTGTTTATGGTCTCAAGATACTGTTGAAGGTGTTAAAGATGATGAATATGGTCTTAATTCCTTAAAAATGACTTTAAAATATTTTTCACAGTATTTAATTGATTATAAAAAATAAGTGATTATGAAAAATAATTGATTATGAAAAATAATTGATTATGAAAATAATTTATTAAAATACTATTGGATAAGTTTAAATAATTATTAAATATTGATGTTGGTGATTAATTGAGTTCTAAAATAGCTAAAGGTAGTGCCATTATAATGGCAGGTAATTTTATATTTCGTATTGGGGGATATGTTTATCGTTTTATCATGGCAATGCTTTTAGGACCTGCATCTTATGGTATTTTAACTACAACACTCCAATTTCAAGGTATTTTCCAAGTATTGGCTGCTGGAGGAATTCCCCCTGCAATAGCTAAATATATTTCAGAGTATACTGCATTAGATGATAATGCTTTGGCTCGCCAAACAATTTATACATCATTGAAGATTATGATCTTTTTAGGATTATTATCTACTTTAATCATTGTATTTTGGGTAGCACCTTGGATGGCTAATGATTTTTTTAATAAACCAGAAGCTCTTATTCCCCTTCAAGCTGTAGGTCTTATAACTCCTTTTAGTGTTATTGTTGGAGGATTTAGAGGTGCTTTTCAGGGAGTATATAAAATGGAGTATATTCTTTATACTCGTGCTGTTGAACAAATTTGTATGATTCTTTTTGCCACTGCTCTTGTTATTATTGGTTTTTCAGTCGTAGGGGCAGTTTTTGGTTCAGCAATTGCTTTTGCAGCTTCTGCAATAGTTTCAGTCTTTATTTTTAAAAAATATATGTATAAATATATTCCAAAACCAGAAAATGACGTTAAATTTTCAATTAAAGACGAATTAAAGCTTGGAAAAAAAATTATATGGTTTTCTATTCCAGTTATAATTACTGCCCTTGCAGAAATGGGCATTTTTGCTATTTCAACTTTTGTTCTTGCAAGATTTCTTGAAGCCCGATGGGTAGGATATTTTGGTGCTGCAGATCCTATTTCTCGTTTTCCTTTAATCATATCATCTTCAATAGCTACGACAATTCTTCCTGCAACTTCAGCAGCTTTTGCTCGTAAAAATTATACTCAATTAGGGAAATATATTTCTCAAAGTTATAGATATTCACTTTTAATAATTATTCCAATGTGTATAGCTATTTTTTTGTTTTCTAAACCTATTTTAGAGTTAGTTTATTTTACAAATTTAGATTATTCTACTGGTGCTACAGCATTAGGAATTTTAGCTATTGGTATGGGATTTTATTCCATGTTTGCTATTTCTTCAGGGATTATTCAGGGAATTGGTAATCCTCGTATCCCCATGTATATTCTTGCAGGTGGAGCTATTTTATCATTAGTTTTAAACTGGATATTGGTTCCTATTTGGGGAATTGAAGGTGCTTCAATAGCTACTACAATAGCTTGTTTTGTTTTAATGTTACCCATAGTGTTTTTATCATTTAAACTTACTAAATCTAAGTTTCCAGTTAAATTTTTCCTTAAAACACTATTTTCAGGAATTTTAATGGGAATTATTATACTTTTATTGCCGAATACTGTTTCTGGTCTTATTTATGGTTTTATAATTTGTCCAATAGCATTTTTAATATTTCTTATACTAACAAAAACATTTTCAACTGAAGATTTAGATGTAATTAGTTCTTATTCTACTAAATTTGGACCATTATCTAAAATAATTATTAAAATCATGAATATAATTAAAAAATTTTATAATAAATAGATAAGGCAATAATAATAAATATTATAATAATAAATTTCATAATAATAGTTTATACTACTATTTTATAATAGTAGTTTATAATAGTAGTTTATAATTAAATATATTAGATTTTATTTAATTTAGATTTTATTTAATTTTATAGAAAATATACTAATTTTATAAATATTCATTCATATAATGCTAAAAATACATAATCAATTGCCAAATATATAAATTCATTGAGGAACATAATATTAAAATAAATATTTTTTTATAATTGCAGGTTCATTACATAAAATTCATTAAATTATGGTTGTGATAAAATTAAAAGTAAAATTAATAATCTTAAAGGAATCAATGATGTTAATGATGATGTTAATGATGAAATTAACAATGTTACTAATATTGTTGATGAAAATAAATCATATAATAAACCAAAAGATAAAATATTTTATGTTGACGCAAAAGGAGCTTATAAAATAAACATTAACAATAAAAATTACATAATTGATGATAAAAAATATGATTTAATAAACAATATTAATATTTATGGATCTATTGCAAAAGCAGCTGAAGTAACAGGGATTTCATATAGGACAGCACTTAATCACATTGATAAAATTGAAAAAAATCTTAATATTGATTTAGTTGTTACTCATAAAGGAGGTAAAGGTGGTGGTGGTGGAACTAAACTTTCTAGAGAAGGAATTACTATTTTAAAGAAATGTAAAATCATTGATGCTGTAATAGAACTTAGTAGTGGAATTAATGAAATAAAAACTAAAATTACAAATATTGATTCTCAAAAAAGGGTTATGACCTTGTCTGCTAATGATTTAAATATTATTTTGCCTGTGAATCATAATTATGCTCTTGAAGATGAAATTTTGGCTTTAATTAAATATGATAATATTTTTTTAATGTCAAATAAATGTGATTTAAGTGTTAGAAATATTTTTAAAGGAAAAATAACTAATATACGAATACATAAAGAAATGTTTAGAATTCGTGTGGATATTGGTGAAGTAGAAATAAGTTGCGATATTACAAAACCTGCTTATGAAGATTTGAATTTAAAATTAGATAAAGAGATTTATATTGGATTTAAAGCTACTTCAATAGCTACTTTAAAAGTTTAATATTATTTTAACTAATACATGTCATTTTAAGCAATACTAACTTATTTAAATAAATAAAAAAGTATTTAAATAAATAAAAAAGTATTTAAATATAATAATAACGAATCTAATTTTGGTGGTTGTATTTTAAGAATTTTTGTAGATGAAGATAAATGTACTGGATGTGGGAAATGTAAGGATATTTGTCCTAAAGGACAGATAATATGGAAAATAAATAAGATAGCTCATGCAAGTAATCTAAAATATTGCCATATTTGTACATTATGTGCTTCAAGATGTCCAGAAGGAGCTATTTTAGTTGATAGAGATGGACCTAATGATGCTGAAGGTATTGAACAGAATAGATTAGTTCCTATTAATTAATTAGATATTAATTACTATTTTAATGATTTTTAAGATATTTTAACTGTTTTTATTATTGTCATGATAAATAATGGTGATAAAATGAATAATAGAATAGCTGAAGTTTCAAGAAAAACATCAGAAACCGATATAGAAATAAAACTTAATTTAGATGGTGATGGAAATTATAATATAGATACAGGAGTTAATTTCTTTAATCACATGCTTGAATCCTTTTCAAAACATAGTTTTATTGATTTAAATGTAATAGCTAAGGGAGATATTGAAATTGATGATCATCACACCATAGAAGACATAGGAATACTTTTAGGTGAAGGATTTTTACAAGCTATTGGAAATAAAAAAGGAATTAAGCGAATGGCTGATGCAATAGTCCCTATGGATGAATCAATAGCTATTGTGGCTATTGATATTGGTGGAAGAAGTTATAATAAAATAGCTATTGATTTTAATGGATATAAAATTGGTGATATGACAAGCGAGGTTATTCCTCATTTTTTTGAATCTTTTGCAAGTTCTGCTAAGATTAATATCCATGGAAAAGTTGAAGGAACAAATGATCATCATAAAGTAGAAGCTTTATTTAAATCATTTGCTAAAGCTATTAAAGAAGCTATTAAAATAGAAAATGAAAAAATTCCATCCACTAAAGGTGTAATCTAATCATTTTTTGGATTATTGTTTAAGTTTCAATCTTCAATTATTTTTTCTAAATTTTCATATATCTGTTTTATATTTAAATTTGGAATATTTTTATTTAAATTTTCTTCTTTTATGCTTTTAACTGCGTTTTCTAATGCTTTTGATGTTAATCCATGACGTATTGATAATTTTGCTTCTGCAAAAGCTGCTAATTTATCAGCTACATCTATTAATTTTCCATCTAGTGGATTGTATTTGTTTAAATTGTATTTATTGTAATCTTCAAATGAAACTATTTTAATTTCTTTTTTCATTTCATTTTCTATGTATTTACCACTTTTATGTCCTATTTTTTCATTATTTTCTTTTTTTACTTTATTTGTTACTTTATTTGTTACTTTATTTTTTATTTTATTATTTGTTTTATTACTTATCTCAGTCTTTATAGTTATTTTATTTTCAAACTCATCTACAGTTAAATATTTTAATTCTTCTACCCATTCGTTTGGTAAAAGGTTGTAAATATGTTTATCCATTTGTGATTCTTCTAAATCTTTTATTATGTCTTCTAAACCTTTTACAGATCTTTTAACTGGAGAAATAATGTCTTTAGTCAATACTTCTGGAAGATCATGAAATAATCCTCCAAAGAAATCATTGTATAATCTTTTTTCACATGGGTTTTCAAGGGATTGGAGTGCAAATAAATAGCTTGTAGTAGCTACAACAAGCATGTGCCCTAAAACTGATGTTTCAGGAACTCGTGGAGTATGAGCCCATCTTTTTTGAAATCTGAGTTGCCCACATAAATCCATAAATCCATAAAGGTCTTTAGACAATTTTAGCTTTGATACACCTTTTAAATCATAATGGTATTCAATTTGTTTTTCAATATTTTCTTTTGTTTTGTCTATGCCGTAAATAAATGGTCCAGCATTGTATATTATTTTAAATTCCCAATCAGTTGCAAGATAATGCGCAGCATTTATAATTCTATCTTCAATAGTATTTTTTTCACAATTAACATGAGATTCAAACATTTTACCATAATCTAAAGAGAAATCATCTAATAATGGTTTAATTTTCCCCAGTACATATTGATTTAATTCATTCTTTTTCTTTTTCATTAATTCATGAAAAACTGGTGGTTTTAAATCAGTTAAGACAATTCTGTAAAAAAAGTCAAATAAGAATTTATTTATAATATTTATCCAGTTTATATCATGTTTTCCTTCATCTTCTTCTATTTTAGCTATCATATATGCAATAATAATTTTATGTGCTTGTTTATCTAATTCAACTAAACTTACTGGTCTTATATGGTCATTCCATCTTTCCATACTCGCAGCATTAAAAAATAATTCAATTAATTTTTCCATTTTATCATCAACCGTTACTTATTATCATTTTATTAATTATTATCATTTTATTGAGTATTATCATTTTATTAAATATTCATAGTTTTATTATTACTTTTATATCTATAAAGTATTATATAAATGTTATTATTTTTATTTAATATTGTATTATATTAATTGAATTATCAAAGTTAGTGTTAAAATCAACAATTAATTTAAAATTAAATAAAAGAAGAAGTATTAAATAACTATAAAACAATAAATCAATGAATAATAAATCAATGAATTAAATAGAAATTAGAGAATTAGAAGTAGTATAATAGAAATATTAATATTAAATAGTTTAATTTAAAAAATAGTGAATTAAAATATCTTAAATGAGTATAAATATTTTGAAAAACTAAAAAAAAAAGAAAAAGTAAAGGAGAAAAACTCCTTATAATTTATATAATTGAAACAAATCTATTGTGGTTTTTCTAATAATACAGTTTTTGAAACAGTAGAACCGTCAGCACCGTGAGGAGTTCTTAAAACAGTATCATTAGATTTTTCAATATCTCTTGCTTCAGTAGCTAATTTAGCAGCAACAGCTATTAATTCGTGAGCAGCAGCAACTAAAGGTATGTATTTATCAGATTCTTTGACCATGAAACAACCTTTTAAGTCGAGATCTGCTACTTTTTCAGCTGCAGTGTAAGCAGCAATAGCTTTTGCTTTAGCATAAGTGTTAGTAAAACCAGCAGCTTCAGCAGCTTTTTCAGCGGTGATGATAATTTCAGGTAATGCTAATTCTTTACCTGCTTCAGCATCAGCAACTAAAGCATCAATAGCATCTTGAACAATTCTGTAAGCACCAGTTAAAGCTAAAACTTTAATAACATCAGCATTGAAAGAAGCCATTTCTGTTGGGTCGAGTAATTCTCTTCTTGCACCAATCATTGGGTCGCCTTTGACGATGATGTAACCTAATCCTTGTTCTTTCATTTCATCTTTTTTACCTGCTCCTGGAGCATCACCAATGATGACTGCAGGAATATCATAAGAAGATAAGAGTTCTCTTGCTTTAGCAGGTCCTGGAGCACCTGGATTAGGGCTGATAAAGATTGCAAAGTCAGGGTTGAATTCTTTAACTTTAGGAACAACTTCTTCGCATTGTTCAGGATTCATTTTAGCTCCAGAGCCGATAACTCTAACATCTATATTAGGTCTATCTGCTCTTTCATCTAATAATAAATCTAATACTGGTGAAGTTCCAATATTTCCACTTTTTATAATTCCAATTTTAACTACCATTTTATCACTTTAAAAGTTTTTTATTATATATTTATCATATTTGCAAATATGATTATTTAATCTATAAGAATCTAATTTTTAAAATAATATGATTTATTAACCTTTTATTGATTTAACTTTATAACTTTTATTGATTTAACGTTATAATATGTTAAGCATACTACATTAATATAAAATTATAATTTAAATTCATTGAAGATGATTATTCATAATCGTATTAATTTAGAAGATTCTTAAATTAAATTTAAGATAAATATAGGTAAAATTTCCAGTTTAAATAAAAATCATTTTTAGATTTTTAAATAAATAAAAATTTTTTTATATACATCATATATATTTTATTAATAGCTTTTAAATAATTTTCCTTTTGATTTTAATCATTAAGTTTATATATAAAAATATAGTTTAATTAGTATTCCTATAATTATTGATTATTTATTTCTAATATATATTAATTAGTATTATTTTTAAAATATAAATTATTTAATGAATTTAATTATTTAAAAATCAGTTAATTAGGATTTAATTATTTAAAAATCATTTAATTATTTTCTTTTTTTTATATAAATAGCTCCAACAATTAAAATAACAACTATGACTAAAATTATTCCTCCAGTATAGTAACTAAATACTGAACTTGGAGTTTCTAATTTTTCAAGATTCATACTATAGATATATCCGTCTTCTCCAGCCATGAATACACTTTGACCATAAATTACAGGTGATGCAGTTATTGGTTTATTGAATAAGAATGTTCCTGGTGTGTATTTTAATTTTTCTTCACCAGTATATTTATTAATAATATTCAATGAACCATCATCACTTCCAAAGATTAAAGAGTCGTTGTATAAACTTGCTGTAGTTTTAATAGCTGAACCAATACTTTTATCCCATTTAAATGTTCCATCTCTTAAATCTAAGTTTGTAATCTTACCATTATCACTCCCAATATATAGAGAATTATCATTTAAATCAATTGTTGGAGATGATTTTACTGCTTTTTTAAGTTCATAAGAAAATATAACATCTCCAGTGCCACTGTTGAGCGCATAAATACTTCCATCATTACTTCCAAAGTAAACTTTCTCGTCACCATAAGCTGCTGATGATAATATACTGTCTCCAGTAACATACTCCCAAATTTCACTGCCATCATTGATATCTAGTGCATTAAAACTTCCATCATCAGACCCAATATAAAGAGTATTATTAACAACCAGTGGTGATGTTTTTATCTTACCATCAAGTTCTGTTTTGAAAATAGTAGATCCATCATCACTATCTAATGCATATACATTACCATCATTATCTCCAAAGTATATTACTCCGTTGTTAATTGAAGCAGTGGATTCAATAGCTGAATCGGCTTTAAATTTCCATGAAACCTTTTCATTTTTTAAATCAATTTTATACATGTATCCTTTTTCACTTCCAATGTATAAATAGCTATTATTTATAACTGGTGATGCAGTAATTTTTTCTTTGAAGTCATAAGTCCAATTTATTTCTCCATTCTCCATATTGATTGCATTTAAAATTCCATCAATCGTAATTACATATATTGTTTTATTTTCAATAGCTGGAGTAGATTTTATTATTGTTTTTAAGTTTAATGTCCATAAATTTGTTACAAAATCTCCTGCTTCTTCAATAAATCCTGTATGTTGGGGATTATTTTGAAACATCGGCCAATCACTACTGGAAACAGCACTAATGGAAGATATTAAAATTAAACAACATATTATTCCAATAATTTTATTTTTCATATTTTTTCCTCGTATTTTTATAATATTTTTTTCATAATATCGTTTATCAATTATTATTATTATTATTATTATTATTATTATTATTATCATTACTATTATTACTATCATTACTATTATTACTATCATTACTATTATTACTATCATTACTATTATTACTATCATTACTATTATTACTATCATTACTATTATTACTATCATTACT
>JAISIT010000075.1 GCA_031261915.1 Candidatus Methanoflexus mossambicus | reverse complement strand
AGTAAATTTATTTCATTTTCAGATAAATTTTTAGTTTTAATCTCATCTTTAATCATTTTCTCCAAAATTTCCATCTGAATATCATTTAAAATAGTTATAATATCAATAGAATTACTCATATAACCACCCCATTATCATTAATATAATTTATTAAAAATTCACAATATTAATTTCATATTAAATATCATATATCTTAATTGTTTTGTATATTTTCATGAAAAAATATTTAATTTTAAAAGTAGCAAATAAAAATTAAAAATCTAAATTAAAAATCAAATAACGATTTCTGAGATTTAGGTTTTTCTTCATTTTCAACTTTCTTTTTAGATTTAGTTATATTTTTATCTATTTTTTCCGTTTTATCATCATTTTTAATAGATTTAAGATCTTTAGATCCTTTACTAACTTTAGTATTTTTCGTATCTTTAGTATTTTCAATATTTTTACTATTTTTAACATTTTCTGTAGTAAAATT
This sequence comes from Candidatus Methanoflexus mossambicus, assembly GCA_031261915.1. Lineage (GTDB taxonomy): Archaea > Methanobacteriota > Methanobacteria > Methanobacteriales > Methanobacteriaceae > Methanoflexus > Methanoflexus mossambicus. Next base: position 13,391 of record JAISIT010000075.1, on the reverse strand, counting down.
AGAGAAAATATTTTCTGAATTCTCATTAATATTGTTTTTATTGGCTGAAGATGAGTATTTTCGAGCATATTCTTCGGCTTTTTTAGTTTCCATTTCAGTTACTATTTTTTTAGGAATTTTCTTCTTTCTAAAGTTTTTAATTTCATTATCATCTAAATCAAAGAAGTCTGCAAATTCCCAAGCATCATAATCATTTTGAAAAATAATTTCCAATTGTGGAAACATATTAATAGCTATTTTATGAGAAATATGGAGTTTTTTAGAGATTTTTTCAGCTATTTCATCTCTAAGCTTTCGTTTACCTCTGGAGCGACCCATTAAACTAAATGCCTTTGGTCCTTGAATTGGTGAAAACTTTTTATATTTTTCTTTTTTACTTAATGAAACACCAGGACCCATAAAATCAGATGCATACCTCCAATAAGTGTAATCTCTTGAATGACGAGCTCTTCCAAAGTTTAAATCAGATGCACTAATCATTTGGTATGCTTTTTTAATTTCGTTATTGTTTTCATATTCTCTTGGAATATTTTCTGCAATATACTCCATTACAAGTGTGGGATCTTCATTAATTTGATAAAGAGCACTCTTAACATTTTTAACATTTTTACTTTTTAAAACCTTTGAAACAGATTCAATAATTGTAGATGTATTATCTTTACTTGAAAGATCATCTAAATCCTCCATTGTTAATGAATTTGTATCTGCAACCATTGCTTGGAAAGAATTAATAGCTGAACGCATATCTCCATTTGAACGTTTGGCAAGTTCATTTAATGCCATATTATCAATTTCAATTCCTTCATTTTTAGCTATTCTCCTTAAAGCTACAGCTATTGTTGGAGAACGAATTTTAGGCATTTTAATGACTTCTACTTTTGTTTTTATCGTTGCAAGACGTTTACTGTAAAAATCATTAGCCATCATTATAATAGGTTGTTTTGAATCCTTAATTATTTGATTAATAGCTCTTGTTCCTCCAGAATCATCTCTACCATGAAGCCCATCAACTTCATCAATTATTAATAGTTTATGATTATTACCAAAAAGAGATTGGGTGCTTGAAGATTCACCAATGGTTTCCATAATAATATTATAAGACCTTTTATCACTTGCATTAAGCTCAACATATTCTCCAAATTCATTAGCTATTATTAAAGCAAGTGTTGTTTTCCCTATACCTGCAGATCCCGTAAGGAGTAATGGTTTTTTAGGTTTATTATTTTTCCAGCTATTAACCCATAATTTAATTTTTTCAATAGCTTTTTTTTCTCCAAGAACTTCTTCAAAGGTTTTTGGTCTATATTTATCAGCCCATAACATATTTTCACATAAAATAGATTGTTAAAGATTAATATAATTTTAAAAATTAATGATATTATAAAATTAATTATTTATTAAAAATTAATTTATATAATTTTAAAAATTAACATAACATTAAAAAATATATAATATTATTAAAATGCATATAATATTATTAAAATGAGTATAATATTATGAAATTATAAATTAAATTTGAAAGTAATTATAAAAATTGAGCCAATAATGCTTCTAATTGAATTCTTGGATTGGATCCTTCCCTTATTCTAAAATCTGTTTCAGCAATTAAACCAATTAACTCCATATAAACATCACCACTCATTGTTTCGTCCATAATTCTTTTTGTAACATCTTGATAAATTTGATTAACCATATCTTCCCCACTAATTCCTTGTAAAACCATAACTTCCCTTAATAGTTCTCTTGCACCTATGAAATCACCAGAAATTGCTTTAGTAACCATTTTACTAATATCTTGAGGTTTAGCTTTTGAAATAACATCATATATGTTTTCATCATTTACTTCCTCATCCATTGAAGCAGATGCTTGTAAGATATTAATAGCTTTTCTCATATCTCCTTCTGCAAAATAAACAATAGAATCAATAGCTGATTCCTCATATTTAATATGTTCAGAATCTGCGATATAAATCAATCTATTTACAACATCCTGTCCTTTAATTGGAGCAAATCTAAAAATTGCACACCTTGATTGGATTGGATCAATGATTTTAGATGAATAATTACATGAAAGAATAAAAGAAGTTGTCTTAGAATACATTTCCATTTCACGTCTAAGTGCATGTTGTGCATCCTTTGTCATGTTATCAACTTCATCTAAGAAAATTATTCTAAAAGGAGTCCCAACTGGCTTTAATCTGCAAAAATCTTTAATTTGATTACGAACAGTATCAATACCTCTTGCATCAGAAGCATTTAATTCCAAGAAGTTTGCTCTCCAATTTTCTCCAAGAATAGATTTAACTAAAGCAAGAGAAGTTGTTGTTTTACCTACACCTGCAGATCCCGTAAACATTAAATTTGGCATACTTTCTTGTAAAACATATTTTTCTAATCGTTTAACAATATGCTGTTGTCCTACAATTTCTTCAAGTTTTTGTGGTCTATATTTCTCTACCCATGGTCCTGATGACATATTTACACCTAATAATTAAGTAATGATGAGTTAATAAAATAAAATGATTAAATGAAGTAAAAATATAATAAATAAAAGGAATTAGAATAAATATAATATGATACAATTAATAAAAAAAATAAATATAATAAATATATATAATAAATATATAATAAAAAAAATAAAAAAAGAAAAATTTAATTATTAAATATTAAAAAATATTTTATAATATTAATATGACTTTTAAAGTTTATATAATTACTGATATTATTACTAAATTATAATATAAACATAAGTTATAAACTATAAAATACTCAGAAAATCCAAATATTTAATTATAATAAATCATCATCATAGTTTAAAACTATTTCCATTAATAATTCATTAAGATAGAGAGCATTATGAAAAGGACCTATAATAATTTTATCTTTAAATTTCTTATGTAATTTATTTTGATAAATAAACTTCAAAGCATTATCATAATTATTTTCAACAATATCGTAATAAGGATCATCATTGATTCCATATTCATCTATAAATAAACATATCTGTTTGACTAAAAATAACATTAATTCAGCTATTAATTCATTTGGAGGATTGAATTTTTTAAAATCAGAAATAGCTCGCTTTGCAACAGATACCTTTGCATTTGGAGGAAACTTTTTTTCAGGAAAATATTCTTCTAAAATTATTTTTTGTGCCTTACGAAATTTTTCTTCAATATCTGGATTAACTAAATACTCTAAAAACTCTTTAGCATCTTTATTATTACTATATGTATCTAAAACAATTTTAATAATATCTTTCTTTTCTAAACTTTCCAAATAATTCTTTAAATCTTTTTTTGACATAATACACCTAAAACAAAGTTTAAGAAAAAGTTTTAATAAAAATTAAAAAACATATGACTATATATTGCTTAAAATTTTATTATTTAGTTATTTTTATTATTATTTCTACGATTATTTCTATTTTTATTAATAATATTTGTTTTAATTATTAATTAACTTTAAATTATTTATTTTTAAAAATAATAATTATAATAATTATAATAATTTTAATAAACTAAATAAAGATTTTAATAAATTAAATAATATTTTAAATAATTTTATTCATAAAAATAATCTTAATTGAAATAATAAATTTATGGTCGTGTCCATTTAACAGAATAATAAGTTATATCCCAATCATCATCTAAAATAGCTAAAAGTAAATCTTTTTTTACTCCATGAGCTACTCTTGCATAAGAAGAAAAGTCAGAAACTTTTAAATCATCAAGTTCACTAATTATTTTAACAAGAAAATTAGAATGTTGAGTTCCTGGTGCTTGTCCTCGTTTATATAATCTAAAATCAGCACCATATTTAAATCCAGATTTAATAACATATCCTCTGTCTTTTAAATCTCTAAAAACTACAAAACGACTATAAAGATTTTTTTCTCTAACTATTGATTTTAAATCATCTATTTCAATTTTATTTCCTTTTTGAAATAGCTTTATTCTTCCATATTCCAGAAGATATAATGCCTCAATTAAAGATATTTCTAAAATATCATTTTCTTTTTTTCCAAAATGACTTCTTTCATATAAAGCGATAGCTCGTGAAGAATTTGCCATATTAATCGAAACAATTTCTTCACTTAATTCTCCTCTCATCACTTAATTCTCCTCTTATTAAATACACACAATCAAAAAATAATTATGTATTCATATAGATTATTATTAAAATACATTATTATTAAAACATAGAAAAAGAAAATAATTAAAAATCCGAAGGAGTATGTTCTTCTTCTTTTTTATATTCTTTAGTTAAAAGCCCAACATAAAATTTAGACCAAATATAAGCTATTATACTTCCAATAATATTACCAATAACTATTCCCCACCAAACACCTTCTTTTCCAAAACCAAATACCACAGCTAAAAGATAAGAGATAACAACAATTAAAAGTAATTCTCGTATTGTTGTAAGAACCAATGAATGGATCCCTTTTCCAAGCCCTTGAAATACAAAAGAAGAAACCATACCGATAGGAACAAAAATATAGAAGAAAATCATTATTCTTAAAAATTCAGCTATTCCAGGACCAAGAGATGCTGTTTGTTGAGAATAAGTGAAAATTTGAGCTATATTCGGTGCAAATACAAATGTTAAAACTGATGTTATTGCTGCAATAAGAAGACCTAACTTAATAGCATAATTTTCAGCAACCCATAACTTAGAAAATTCGCGAGCACCATAAGATGCACCAATAACTGGAACAACAGAAGTTGCAACAGCCATTAAAGGAACTAAAGCCATCATTACAACTCTCCAACCTCCAGAATAAATAGATACAGCATCATTTCCACCAACATTAACTAAAATAAAGTTTAAGGTAGCTGAAAGAATAGAAATTATTAACATTTCAACACCTGCAGGAATAGCTACATTAATATTTAATCTTAATATTTTTTTATCCCATTTGAAATTCTTAAAAGAAAAATCAATATAAGTTCCTTTTTTAAACCAATAAGCTATTAATACAGACACAACAAATAATGAGAAAACACTTGCAATAGCTGCCCCAGCTACACCCAAGTCACATACATAAATTAAAATAGGATCTAGTATTGTATTTATTATTGCTCCTAAAATTAAAGCATAAGTGGTTTTTTTAACATTTCCTTCTCCTCTTAAAATACCATAAGCTGCAGAAGAGAATATTAAAAAGAAACTTCCCCCAAAGATTATATATCCATAAGCCAATGCATCATTTATAGTATCTCCTGCACCTAAGAGTTTTAAAATAGGTTCTAAAAATAAAAAGGCAATAATCATTAAAATAGCAGTTAATATAAAAGATAAAACAATTACATGCATTGCAGAGTTATTTACATCATTTTTGTTTCCCTCACCGATGAATCTTGATATTGTAGCAGTTGCTCCTGCACCTAAACCATTACCAAAACCAACAGCTATTAAAAAAAGAGGAGAAACAAAACCCACGGCTGCCAATGCATATTCATTAACTCCTGCAACCCAAATACTGTCAATTAATGCATAAAGAGAGTTTACAAACAAAGCTATTATCATTGGAACAGAAAGCTTTCTCATAGCCCGTTTAGGATCTCCTAATATTGTATCTACACCTTCAGTGTGTTTATTTTCACCATCAACCTTAGATTTAATATCTTTTTTAGTATTTACATTATCTTTAGTATTTACATTATCTTTAGTATTTTCTTCTTTTTTAAACATAGTAATCTGTTAAATATAATAAACTTATTTAAAGTTATTTAAAGTTATTTAAATCTATTTTTCATTTTTAATTTCAATATCTTCTTTTTTTTCTTCATTAATTGCTAAATATCTTATTAAATCAGTTATATCATGTTGCATTTTTTCTAATTTTAGATATAATCTAAATAATAAATAATATGCCCCAATAATTGCAAAAACAATTATTAAATCTATTCCTCTACTAATTCCAAAACCTTTTGCTAAAAAATTAGTAAATCCTGGAACAATTGTAAAAATTAACAGTAAAACCCACAGTATTAACCACATTACAAATGTAGAAAGAGAAACCTTTTTATGCACAAATCGCTCAAAAATAATTGACACTGCTAAAATAGCTATTAAAATAACGATTATTTGATATAAAAACATATTTCCAAAAATAATATCTACTCCATTCATTTAATTATTATTTAATCAATATTTAATCAATATTTAATCAATATTTATATCTAAAAAAGTCCAAAATCATTTTAAAAAATATTTTAAGCCCAACAAAAATATTTGTTCCTTTAGCTTGAGTTTCATCAGTATAAATCGTTTGAATCTCAACTTCCACATAACTTAGATGATTTGTTTTAATTTCACGAGTAAATTCTGAAATAGCTCCATATCTATCAGAATGTATTTTTAATAATGGAATAACATCTGATTTATAAGCCCTAAAACCAGACTGGGAATCTTTAACATTAACATTGTAAAAAATTCGTGTAATCAAATTCATAACATTATTTGCAAATTTTTTAGTTGTAGGCATATCATCAAAGTTTCTATAACCCAAAACAACATCTACATCATCATTTAATAATGGTTCAATGACTTTATCAATATCATCTATAGAATGTTGACCATCACCGTCAATAGTCACAATATACTTAGCATTATGAACTATGGCATCAATCATACCCGTTTTGGTTGCTGCTCCAACACCACGATTGAAAAAATGCTTACAAACAAAAACATTAGTTGGAAATTCCTTTTTTACAGATTTAGCTATTTCATAGGTATTATCCGAAGAGCCATCATCAACAACAACTATATTGTATCTTTCAGCTACCCTTTTTAATAACTGACCTATTCTTTTAGACTCATTAAAAGCAGGAATAACTAAAAAAACCTGTTTTAAATCATTTTGATCTAAATTCACCATAATATCTGAAATATGTTATAATTTTAATGTTTTAAAAATTAATAACTCTTCAATTAACTAAATAACATTTCAATAACTAAATAACCAAATTAAACATTAAAGATTAAATAAACGGATAATTGAGAAATAATACAAATAATCAAATATAATCAAATATAATCAAATATAATCAAATATAATCAAATATAATCAAATATAATCAAATATAATCAAATATAATCAAAAATTTTAATAATTAAAGTGGTCCAGCATCTTTTTTACCTTCACGAATACCTTTACCTGCTTCTCTTTTCATCAATTTAGGTTTAAATATCATTTTAATTAAATTTTGAGCATGATCACGAGCTCGTTGTTCCATTAACTTTTTCAATTCTTTCTCATCTTCTTCCTCGTCCTCATGAACAAAAACTTCAAGAATATGAGTATTTGTCATAAGCTGTGCCCTAATAAGACCAGTAGATGCTTCATGAGCACACATTTTATCTTTTTTTTGTGCACCAGGCATTCCAAGAGCCATTACAATATCACAATTTTCTTCTTCAATAAGCTTTTTTGATGCAACTGGAAGATCTTTAATTCCTGGAACAATTCTTCGAACAATCTTTAAATCAGTAGCATTATTTTGTAATTCATCAATTGCAGCAGAACCCATATCAAATCGTGCAAATGTAGTATCACAAATTCCAATTTTAACCATAAACATCCCTTAAAGATAAAAAAAAGTAAGTTAATGAAATAAAAACAATAAAAAAAAATTAATAAAATTATTTACAATTATAAAATATATTCATTAAAATATATAAAATTTATTATTTTTTTAATTTTTCATAAAAATATAAATAATAAAAATATAAATAATAAAAATATAAATTATGAAAAATAATTAAAATACTAAAATAACCTCAAAAATCATTTCAAATATAAAAAATTATTTAATTAAATAAAACAATTACCACAATACCACAACAATAAATTAACTCATTACTTCATCTAATTTTAAAATAAATGAATTAACCAGATTGTATGTTTTATTATCTGATTGTTTAATTATGGTTTCAAAAATTAAGCTATTTGTGCCATTTTTAAGTATTGGAATAGACACATAATCAGGACTTGTTGGATGTCCATCAGTTGCAGGAACAAATTTCAACATTTTAAAATTATTAAGGTCTTTAACAATATTATTTCCAATATCAAAGGATTCTTTTTCATTTAAAGGAGCAAGTAAAAAGGTTTCTTCAACATAAACTCCACGATTACTATGAAAATCTACAACCATAGAATAGTTTTTAGATATAATATCTGGAACAATAAACTCTTGAGCAAGTAATTGACCATTTAATCTACTTTTATCAAAATTCCCTGAATCTTTTGTAACATTAACAAAATAAACATAATAAGAATTGTTTAATACTCTATTTTTATCATTTAAGACATTTAAAACTGCACGATGAGAATTATTTTCAAGAGGATGAACTCCAATGATAAAAGCTATTTTATTTGTTGAATCAACATTCCCATAAGGACCATAAAGATAAACAGAACCCAAAGAATTTTCATTTAATAATTTAGAGTTTACATTATCTTCATTTAAACCAATAAAAGAAATTATTAATGCAAATATAAGAATAATTATAAAAATAATTATAATCATGAATTTAAAATTCTTTTTCATACAAATCATTTAAAAACTATTTTAAACTATTTTAAACTATTAAATCTATTTAATCATCTAAAAAGTAGCGTCTGGCTTCTCCAATTGTTAATGGATAGTTTTCACTGGATTTGTATTTGTCTTTTTTTTCAAGTATTTCAATAAGGTGAGCTATTCTTGGAAGGCGAAGATTAGCTTCTCGAATGGTTTTAATATCATCAAAAACATCATGAGGATTGCCAGATTTGATTATTTCCCCATGATTAATTATATTAATCTCATTGGCATAAATAGGAACTAAATCAACATCATGTGTAGATATAATAATTGTCATTCCATCTTTATTTAATTCAAAAAGAAGTTTTAAGATTTTTGAAGCTCCTTTAGGATCTAAACCAGAAGTTGGTTCATCAAGAATCATTATTTCTGGGTTCATAGCTAAAATTCCTGCAATAGCTACTCTTTTTTTTTGTCCACCACTTAAATGATGAGGAGGTTTCTTTTCAAAACCACTCATGCCAACTTTTTTTAAGGACTCTTCTACTCGTTTTTTAGTTTCTTCTTGGGATAATCCAAGATTTAAAGGACCAAAAGCCACATCTTCTTCTACTGTTGGTGAAAATAGCTGATCATCAGGATTTTGAAATACAATACCTACTTTTTGCCTTACTTCCATTAGATTCTTTTTTTTGTATTTTAATATCTCTTTATCAACATAAATCTCTCCTTTTGAAGGTTCTAAAATACCATTGAAATGCAAAAAAAGTGTGGATTTTCCTGCCCCGTTTGGTCCAAGAAGTGCTACGATTTCTCCCTTTTCAACAGAAAAATTTATATTATTTAAAGCCACAGTGCCATCAGGATATTTGTAAGTTATATTCTTCGCTTCAATAATGCTCATTGTATTCAATCCTTTTTTTAAAAAGATAATAGTTAAGAGATAATAGTTAGTGTTAGTAATATTATTATATAATGTTTTATAATATAATATATAATATATATAAAATAAATAATATAAATATTTTTATATTTATTTTATTTTTTAAAATTTAGAAAAAAGTATTAATAATTAAAATTAATAGTGTATTAATAATACTAATAAATAGTTAAATACTAATAAATAGTTAAATGCTAATAAATTTAATAAAATAGATAAATAAATAGATAAATAAATAGATAATATGAAGCAATACAAACATTGGTGGACGAATAAATGGTTTTCTATTATTAATGGAAAACGAATTGGAAAAAAGTATGACGCTGGAGTGAGATTTTATAAAAAAGAAAAAGATGAAATCATACATGAAAAGTCTTATCAAAATAGATTATGGGCATCTACATGGGAATTTGAAGATTTTGAAGATATGGAATGTGAAGTAAGATTTAAACCTTTTACTGATGATGAAATTAAATTCATAAAAGATTTAATTGAAACTTCTCCAACATATATGATTAATTTAGCTTTAAAAAACTTCCCTATAGAATTATATGAAAAAATAGAAGCTAAAAATATTGAATTATTTCCAAACTATATAAGTGATTTAGATATTAGCTGTAATTGTAATATTAGATATTGTAAACATTCAATGCGAATTTTTCATCATTTTGGATTAGAATTTGATAAAGATCCTTTATTAATCTTTGAGTTTAAGGGATTAAATTTAAAACCAATATTAAATAGTATTGAAATAAAAAATATTAGAGATATAAAAACATTTGAAGAACAATATCAAACAAATAATAAAACTAAAGCTAAAACTAAAAAAATTAAAACAAAAAATCATTCTAAAAAATTAGAAGTATTAAAGACAATTAATTTTAAAGATATTCCAAAATTAAAAAAAATAATTGATATGTTTTTAGAAGCAAAACCTGATTTTTTTGATGGAAATTTTAAATCGATTTTCTTGAGGAATTTATCATATCAGGGAAGAAACATGAATTTTCCAATGAGCGATAGGTTAAAACTTGATTTTAAACCATTTATTCATCAAAGACCAAATGAAAGTGATATTGAATATAAAAAAAGAACTTTTTTAATGAAATGGGATGAACCTAAATATTTAAAACCATTAGAAATTAAAATAAATGAATTTAATGATATTAAAGAAATTTCAATCCTTCCTGATGGTGAAAACTTAAAATATATTTTACATGAGTTCTTCTTTGAAATGGAAGAGGAATTATTAACAGAATATGATTATACAATACAATATACATATAAATTATTTAAATTTAGTGAAGTTTTAATAAAACAAATAGCTATTATTCCTGAAATACTTTTTAATAAAAGGAGTAAGAACCAATATATTCTTAGGTGGATTCCAGCACTTTTTAATCCTATAATTCAAGAAAAAATGGATTTATTAGTTAAATGTTTCCCAAAAGAGAATTTAGTTATTTTTAATAGAAAAGAAATTCCAATAATTGAACAAATCAAAATCATTTTAGGAATTTTTATTGGAAATTTTATGGAAAAAAATTTACCTAAGGTTTTATTAAAACATGAATCAAGCTTAGAATTTAAATTACTATTCTCTAATCATCCAGTAGAGGGTCGTGACGGAGATGTTAAAAAGATTCATAAATGGCTTAATAAATTATTTTTATTTGAAACTAAACGAAAAATTAGTATTAAAATAGATGTAGATGATAATTTTATTATAAATCTATTTTTAGGCAAATCCCAGTTTAATAAAGAATTTAAAAAATTAAATGAAAAAGATAGAAATGAAGTATTTTATGAAATTTCATTGTTATCCCAATACTGTGAAGAACTTAATGATATAATTAATAATAATAAAGAATTAGTTTATTCTCTTGAAGAGTTTAATGACTTTTATTTTGAAAAAATACCGATATTAGAAAGTTTAAATTTTAATGTAACATTACCAAATACATTAAAAAAAATAACAATTCCTGAAATAGTAGCAGATTTTAAAACAACAAGTGATGTGAATGTTAATGAAGGTGGACTTCTAAATTTAGCTTCATTAATTGAATTTAACTGGGAAATTGCATTAGGTAAAAATAGAATACCACTTAAAGATTTTAAAAAATTAGTAGCTAAAAGTAAATCTTTTATTAAATTTAATGATAATTATTATTTTATTGATGAAAAAAGGATTAATCAACTATCAAAAGATATTGATGAGTTACCAGAAAAGATGAAAAATAATGAAATTCTTCAAGCTATTCTTTCATTAAAACATGGCGAAGCAAACATCAATATTGATGCAAATCTAAAAAAATCGATTAAAGAGATATTTAAAAAGAATGATTTAAAAGTTCCAAAAAATATCAACGCAGTTTTAAGAGATTATCAAATCCGAGGGTTTTCATGGTTGGTTCAAAATACAATGCTTGGATTTGGAAGTATTTTAGCAGATGATATGGGTTTAGGAAAAACTTTAGAAGTTTTAACAGCTATTCAATATTTTAAAAATCAAGGTAGCTTAGAAAATCAAAAAGTCTTAGTAATCGCTCCAACAGCTATTTTATTTAATTGGGAAAATGAAATTAAAAAATTCACCCCTGAATTGTCTGTAAAAATTTATCATGGAACAGATAGAACTATTACTCAGGATATGGATATTTTAATCACATCCTATGGAATTCTTAGAAGTGATATGAAAGAATTTAGTAAATTTAAGTGGTTTATGGTTGTTGTAGATGAAGCACAAAATATTAAAAATCCAAATGCAAAACAAACAAAAGTTATTAAACAATTAGATGCATTAAATAAAATAGCTTTAACTGGAACTCCCGTTGAAAATAAACTATTAGATTATTGGAGTATATTTGATTTTACAAATAAAAATTATTTATATGGAAAAACTAAATTCAATAAACTCTTTGCAAAACCAATAAAAGAAAAAGATGAAAGTTCTTTAGAAAAATTCAAAAAAATAACATCCCCATTTATTTTAAGGCGACTTAAAACAGATCAAAAGATTATAAATGATTTACCAGAAAAAATATCAAATGATTGTTATTGTTTTTTAAGTAAAAAGCAAGCCACAATGTATCAAAAAATAATAAATGAAATTTTAGATGAAATTGAAAAAAGTGAAGGAATCCAAAGAAAAGGATTAGTATTAAAGCTGATTAATGCATTAAAACAAATATGTAATCATCCATCACAATATCTTAAATCTAAAAACTATTCTGCTAAGGATTCTGGAAAAATGGAAATGTTAATTGATATTTTAGAAAATACTGAAGAAAATAAGGAGAAAGTAGTTATTTTTACTCAATTTGTTAAAATGGGCAACATAATTGTAGATCTTGTGGAAGAAAAGTTTAATACTGAAGTATTATTTTATCATGGATCTTTAAATAGAAAAAATAGAGATAAAATTATCACTGAATTCCAAAATAATGATGAAAAAAGAGTAATGGTTGTTTCTCTTAAAGCTGGAGGAAGTGGATTAAATCTTACTGCAGGAGTTCATGTTGTTCATTTTGATTTATGGTGGAATCCAGCAGTTGAAAATCAAGCAACAGACAGAGTTCATAGAATTGGTCAAGAAAATAATGTATTTATATATCGTTTTATTACAAAAGGAACCTTTGAAGAAAAAATAAATAAACTGTTACTCGAAAAAAGTAATTTAGCAGAACTAACTATTGGCACAGGAGAAAGTTTTGTTACAGAAATGTCAAATGAAGAACTTAAAACACTTTTAACTTTAAATACAATAGATAATAATTAAATTAAAAAAATTTTTATCATTATACATATTATTTATTATACATATTATTTATTATACATATTATTTATTATACATATTATTTATTATACATATTATTTATTATACATATTATTTATTATACATATTATTTATTATA
>JAISIT010000072.1 GCA_031261915.1 Candidatus Methanoflexus mossambicus | reverse complement strand
AAATATGAAAAAACTAATTTAAATGTGTTTTTGATTAATAAATATTCAATTAAAATGTAATTTTTTAAATGTTTAAAGTTAAATTCTATTTTTTTAATTTTTCCAATACGAATATCTTTAATAGCTTCAATGATGCCTTGACTATATAATTTTCCAAAACCTTTTTTATAGAAAAATAGATATTTAATTAAAAATCCAATAACTATAAATCCTATATTTATAATTATTTGAATCCATGGCATGTTTTTATAAATCAAATAAATGTTATTTCGTGCAGAGATTTTTGTTTTAAATTTATTGTATTTAGAACCTGTAGTTCCACTAACCCTGTGATAAACAATAGCTTTTGAAGTGTAAAGGTTTTTATAACCCACAATTTTAGCCCTATAACCAATATCAACATCTTCCAAATATAAAAAGAATTTTTCATCAAATAAACCAATTTCATCAAAAGTGGACAAACGATAAATAGCTGCCCCTCCACAAGCAGAAAAGCATTCACAATCTTTTGAAAATTTTTCTTTTGATTTTCCATCACCATTTTTAAGAGTCCATCCTAATAATGTATAATCATCACCAGCATCGTCGATAATATTTTTATTATCCCATCTTAACATTTTACTACTAACAGAAAAGATTTTATCCTCTGATTTAATTATATGAAGTAAATTAGAGAAATAATTACTTTCAATTTCAACATCATTGTTTAATAAAATAGTAAAATCAATATCCAATTGTTTTGATAATATAATTCCTTGATTAACTGCTTTTGCAAACCCTAAATTATTTTTATTAAAAAGTATATTGTAATTAATTGTAAATATTTTATTAATACTCTTATTCTCAATATTTACACTTTTTTGATTTATATTTTTTAAAAAATCAACTGTTTCACTATCTGATCCATTATCTACAATAATCAAAATAATATTTAAATCTATATTTTTTTCAATGGAACTTAAACAATTTTTTAAATAATTTAATCCATTATAATTTGGAATTATTACAGAAACAGTATTGTCAGACATGAAATTCCTACTATTAATTAACTATTTATTAATTAACTTTTATTAATCAGTTATTTGTAATTTTTAATGGTTATTTATATTCTTTAAGGATTATTTAGATGTGCTTTTTTTGTAGGCATCACAAATTTCTTTAGCATCTCCATAATCGACAATTTTACCTTTTTCAAGCCACAATGCTTTATCACAAATTTTTCTAATATCCCCAAGTGAATGAGAAACCATTACAATTGTAACTCCAGAATTAAACAATTCTTCCATTTTTTTACGGCTTTTCTTTTTAAATTTAGCATCTCCAACGGATAATACTTCATCAAGAATTAGAATATCTGGATTAACCATAGTAGAAACTGCAAAACCTAATTTAGCTTTCATACCACTGGAATAATTCTTTAAAGGAACATCTAAAAATCTTCCAAGTTCTGAAAATTCAGCTATTTCATCGTAATGTTCTTCTAAAAAGGATCTAGAAAAACCTAAAATGGAACCATTTAAAAATATATTCTCTCGACCAGTATAATTTGGATCAAAACCTCCACCTAATTCTAAAAGTGGAGCTATTTTGCCTTTAACTTTAATTTTTCCTTTTGTAGGTTTCATAACTCCTGAAACAATTTTAAGTAATGTAGATTTACCTGCACCATTTAAACCTAAGATTCCTAAGCGTTCTCCTTTTCTAACTTTAAATGAAACATCATCTAATGCTAAAAATGGTTCTTTTTTAACTTCTCTTTTAATCTTTTTTATCGCATATTCTTTTATATTATCAATTTTTTCAGGAGACAATTCAAATAACATTGATAAATTTTTAGCATCTATAACAACCTCAGAAAGTTTTGGTTTAGACTTAACTTTAGACTTAACTTTAGATTTATTTTTTGGTTTAGTTTCAACTAAAGGAGGTATTTTTGTTTCTTTTTCAATTATTGGTTCTATTTCTGAGGCAATATTTGGATTTGCAATAATATTTTTATGGCTTTTTTTCATTGGTTCTTGGAATATAGTAACATTATCATCTTCTGCTTCTTCTTTTTCAGTATGTATTGGTTCAATCCAATGGTTTTCTAAATTTGAATCTTGTTTTAAGTTTAAATCATTAATATTTTGTTCGTTGTTATTTGATTTTAAAAAAACTTTTGAATTTTTATCTTTTTTTGTTTCATCTTTTTTTGTTTCAAATAGTTGATTTACAAAATTACTTTTATCCATACCAAGTTCATTTGAATCAAGAGATCCTGCACTGTTTTTATTTGCATTTTGTTTTAAACTTAAAAGTAAAATAGTTACTGACATAATGATAGTTATTATTTCAATTACAAAAAGTCCTTGAAGCACTAAATTACTCATTTATTATTTTCTCCTGTATTTGTTTTTAAAAAAACTTAAAATATATCTTTTAAAAGTATTAAATTATTAATTAATTTAACTAAATAATATATAATAAATTAAATTTATTGTTTGTTATTATTAAATATTATTATTTAATTTTATTATGATTTAATTTATGTTGATAAAAAATTTAAAAAATTTAAGATAAATGTAAATTAAAATAATATAAAAAAAGTTTAAATAATAATATAAAAGTTCAAATATCCTATTAATAAATGTAAAAGTATTATAAATGTAAAAGTATTATAAATGTAAAACAAATTTATCTTGTGTTTTATAAAAAACAAAAAGACCAACAGCAAAGGCAATAATTGCAGTTATTAATTGATATAAGAGCATTCCTGGATCTGGGAACTGTTGATATAATATTGTGTCCCTAAAACCACTTATTGCACAATAAAGAGGGTTTAATTTAAAAACAATCATCATTTCTGGAGGAAAACGATCAATTGGATAAAAAAGAGCTGAAGCATACATTAATAATTGAATAAACACACTGTAAAGGTATTTAATATCCTTAAAAAAAACATTAATTGAAGCTAAAAGTAATCCACAACCTAATGTGAAAACAAATAGTATTGCAATTGGAACAATAGCTACTAAATTATAAAATGAGAATGGACATTGAATAACAATCATTGCCCCCACTAAAACTATCATAGATATTGCAAGATTAATCGATTCAGAAAGTATTTTACTTAAAGGATAGATATATTTAGGAACATAAAGTTTTTTTATAATTCCTGCACCACTTTTAATTGAATTTAAAGCTCCTGATGTTCCTGATGAAAAAAAATTAAATGTTATCCTACCAATTACAACATATACGGCAAAATATGGAATACTACTTCCAAAGAAGAATCCGAATATAATTACCATTATCAATGCATCTAATATAGGATTTAAAAAACTCCAGAAAATTCCAAGAACAGAATCTTTATATTTGACTGTTAAATCTCTTTTAACTAATTCTGCTAAAAGAAATCGATATTTTGTAAAATTAGTTATGAATCTATGATTAAACATTAATTAAGCACCATTATAATTAAAATTATGAAATTAGTTTTTATTTCTCTTTTTATTTACTTTAAATCTACTTTAAATCTACTTTAAATCTACTTTTTATTATTCATTTTTGTTACTTTAAGTTTATTATTTAATTATTATTCTTAATTATATTTGAATATAAAAGTATTTAAATATTGATAAAAGTAATATTAATATTAATTAAAGTAATAATTTCTTGAAAAACTAAAAAGAAAGAAAATGATTTTTTATTTATTGAAACTATGTTGTTTTGCTAATTTTAATAAATATTGACCATAATCAGTTTTTTTAAGAGAATTACCAATAGCTATTAATTTATCTCTATCAATATACCCTTTATTGTAAACTATTTCTTCTAAACAACCAATATACAATCCTTGTCTTTTTTGAACTGTTTCTATAAAATTATTTGCCTCAAGAAGACCTTGATGAGTTCCAGTATCAAGCCAAGCCATTCCTCTACCTAATAGCTCTACTTTAAGTTTTCCTTGTTTTAGGTATTGATCATTAATAGATGTGATTTCTAACTCTCCTCTATTTGAAGGTTTAACCTTTTTAGCTATTTCAATTACATTGTTATCATAAAAATATAATCCTGGAACTATGTAGTTTGATTTAGGATACTCTGGTTTTTCTTCAACTGATAAAACATTTCCATCATCATCAAACTCAACAACACCAAAATCTTCAGGATTTTGAGTATAATAACCAAAAATAACAGCACCCTCATCTAAACTAGCTGCTTTTTTAAGAATTTCAGAAAATCTATGACCATGAAAAACATTGTCACCTAAAACAAGAGCAACTTTATCATCACCAATGAAATCTTCACCAATTATAAAACTTTCAGCCAAACCATTAGGATTTTCTTGTTGGATATATGAAAAATTAATTCCTAAATCCTTTCCATTCCCGAGAAGCTCTTGATAAGCAGGTAAATCTCGTGGAGTTGAAATTATTAAAATATCTCTAATACCCGCTAAGAGTAGCACGGAAATAGGATAATAAATCATAGGTTTATCATATATTGGTAATAATTGCTTAGATATTGCTTTAGTTATTGGATAAAGACGGGTTCCAGACCCTCCAGCAAGAATAATTCCTTTCATATTATCATTTCATTTTTTACTATTATTTAATTATTATTAGATTATTTAATTCAATTATCATCATTTTTAAAAAATTTATTATTTTTAAGAAATTTATTATTTTTAATAATATATAACTTTTAATTTATTAGCAATAATATGATAAATAAAAATTAATATGATAAATATAAAATTAAATTTGGTAGATTAATTTAATTCTAATTTTAAATAATCATTTAAAGCATCTTTATAAGACCTTAAAGGAGTGAAACCCTCACTTTTCCATTTATTGTTATTTAAAATAGAGTATTCTGGTCGTGGAGCAGGTCTTGGAAACTCCACAGTTGTGACTGGTTTTACTTTAGTATCTATATTAGATTGTTTAAATATTTCTTTTGTAAATTCATACCATGTGCAGTTACCTGAGTTTGTTATATGATAAGTTCCATATTTCTCGGTTTCAATAATTTTAGCTATTGCATCAGAGAGATCTCTTGTATATGTCGGAGATCCATGCTGATCATTAACAACAGATATTTCATCGTTAGTTTTTGAAAGTTCTAACATTGTTTTAACAAAATTATTACCATTATATCCATAAAGCCATGCTGTTCTAAAAATAAAATATTTATCCGTATGATCTTTAATTAATATTTCTCCAGCAAGCTTTGTTCTACCATAAGCACTTATTGGTCCAGTTTCATCATCTTCATCGTATGAATGTTTATCTCCACCAAAAACATAGTCAGTAGATATGTGTAAAAGTGGGATATCTATATTTTCACTAGCTATTGCAAGATTTTTAGGTCCAATAGCATTTATTTTATAAGCTAAATCTTCATTAGTCTCACATGCATCAACATCAGTAAAAGCCGCCACATTAATAACAATATCTGGTTTTAAGCTATTAAATTTACTTTTAATATCGTTTAAATCAGTTATATCTAATTTAACAATATTCTCATCATCTACTATATCTGTAGCTATTATTTCGTGATTTTTTGACAAGATATCTATTAAATCAGTTCCCAACATTCCTTTCGCACCTGTAACTAAAATTTTCATGCTAAACCTCATTAAATTAACCAATATAATTATAATTTAAGCAAATATATTAAAAATCTTATTATTTTATTGTTATTTAATTTATTATTCTTTAATTTTATTTGTTTATTTTATTTCTTATATTTTATTTGTTTATTTTATTTCTTATATTTTTTAATATTTTTCATAGATATATTGTATTTTTTTAATTGTTTAATATTTAAATCACTTAAATAACTCAAAAAATTAAGAGATATCACTTTTTGCTATATCTAATTTAATAGACTTCAATTCATCAATATAATCACTAATAAAAGAATTTATAAATGAAACAATATTATTTTCTTGAAAAATTCTTATTTTAGAATTATTAACTAATTCAAAAAGACCTATTGTTTCAATATCAATTGGAGTGCCTTTACTTGTTAAATTAATGCCAAAATGAATCTTCATAGAACTAATAGAAGCTGTAGCTATTGAAACAGAAAGTTTTTTATTTTCAACAAATAAATCATCACCACTTCTATCAGCAATTATTCCTTTTTCAAGTAATTTTTCTTTAAATATTAAAACCAACAATCTTTGTCTAAGATAAGCTATTTCCATATTTGCTGGTTGAGTATCAAAAAATTCACAGATAAAATGAATCATTTTATCAGATTTTATTTCCAATCCAACATCCTCAAAATCTTTCAAATTATCTGGCATTATATTCATTGAACCTATCCATGAAATAATTGAAGATCCCTTAATATTATGCTCTTTTAAAGCCCAAAAAGGATTAATTTGACTCCCATCATAATTTATTTCATTATTTAAATGTGTATATTCAATAATCATCTTATCTTAGTTGTTATTTTAATATTTATTAATTTTTTAATATCCATTAATTACTTTAAGAATTATTAATTAATTTAATACTATTTAATCTTATTTTAATATATATTATTTAGTTTAATAGTAGTTTAATAATTATTATTTATTTTAATATAAAATAATCAAATTTTAATAAATTAAATAAAATTATTCAATGTAAATAGCTGGTTTATAAGGCATAGCATGTTTAAATTTACTTTCTGGATCAAATGAATTATCATTATGAAGAATAATCTTTCCATCAACTGCATCTTCAATAAACTCTAAGGCATTTTCCAAAATAGCTATTTCATCAACTTTTCCTACATAATTCGTTTTATTCATTTCTTTAGCTATTTTTTTAGCAAATTCAGAAAGTTCTTTTTTATCAGAATTTAAATTAGCTTCAATTGATTTTCCAATTATTGCACCTACATTAGGTTTTCCAATTTCTTTTGCAATAGCATAAACATTCCATTTCCATTCTGGAGCAATATAAATATGAATTTTTTCAATTGTCTTATCTTTTGTTACTAATTTTTTAATTTTAGAAATATCTTTAATTAAATCATCAATTATCTCTTCAGATTTTAAAATTTTATCATCAATTAACTCTGGATTATATTCTGGCCAAGATTCTTTACTAATAAAACCTTTTCCTCCAAATTTATTCCAAATCTCTTCACAACTATGAGGAATAAATGGAGTTAATATTTTAATCCAATTTTTTAAAACAATTGAAAGAACATAAGCTAAATCATCATCAACACGATTTTTTATACGATAAATATAATGATCTAAATCTTTTTTAAGTAAAAATAAAGCATTTTGTAGTGCTTTGCGAGTTTGGAAACCTTCTAAAGCTTCTGTTGCATCTTTAATACGAATGTTCAACTGACCAATCATCCATAAATCTATATCATTATTAAACTCATCAGTATTGATATTTTTTAATTCTTTAATATCATTTAAATTTAATTTTTCTCCATTAACTTCTTTATTAATTTCCCCTTTAATCTTTTCAACTCTTTGTGCAAAATCAAAAAGTCCTTGAAGACGTCTTTTTGTTCCAATAACCTCTTTTTGCCTCCAATCAAAATCTTGCCATGGTTCAGCAGAAGACATTAAAAACAAACGGACAACATCAGCACCGTATTCTTTAATAGCTTCAGAAAGTAAAATGACATTTCCTTTTGAAGATGACATTTTATTACCTTCAAGAAGTCCCATTCCAAAAATAACCATTCCTTTAGGCCAATGAGATTTTGGGAAAATAGCTACATGGTGGAACATGTGAAAACTTAAGTGATTAGCTATTAAATCCTTAGCAGATAAACTCCAGTCCAATGGATACCAATAATTATATTCATTTTGAATTTGTTCTACTAAATCATCTTCAACATTTATCTTTTCATCAGAATTATCGTTTTTATCTAAGAAAACTTTATCAAAGAATGCGTCATTTAAATCTTCACCATCCATTTGATTTAAATACTTAGAAATCGTATAATAAGCCATATAAATGGTAGAATCAGATAAAGGTTCAATTAACCATTGTTTATCCCAAGGCAAATGAGTCCCTAAACCAATTCTTCGTGAACAAGCCCAATCTTCAAGCCATCCAATATAATAATCAAAATTAGATCTAATCTCTTCAGGAACAATATTCTCTTGAGAAAGGCATTCTCTTGTTTTTTCTTTCCAATCATTATCAGAATACTTTAAAAACCATTGATCATTCATTATTTTAACTACAGCATTACTACCACATCGACAAATAACTGGATGAGCAGAAAAGTCATACATTATCTCTGCTTGAGAATCAGCAATCATTTTATTTTTAATTTCTTCTCTTGCAAATTTAACTTTTTTACCAGCATAATCTGGAATATGTGAACTCATTATTCCTTTTGAATGTTCAACTTTATAAAGTTCTCCAGTAGCTTCCTCTAATTTCGGGTCATTTTGATTTTTAACACCTAATTTTTCAATTAAATCTTTTGCAGGAATTTCACCATATTTTTTATTGGTAACAACATTTATAGGTTGAATATCATCAAGAATAGAAGATAAATTATATTTATTAATAGTTTCTTCATCTTCTTTTAAATCTTTTAAAGCAATAAAATCAGCAGGAGCATGCGCAGGAACAGAAAATACAACACCAGTTCCAAAACCCCCATCAACAAAACTTGCAGGAAGAATAGGATGTTTATCTCCAGTTAAAGGATTTGTAACAAATTTAGCTATTAAATCATTAGGATTAATATCTCCAACAATAGTTAAATCTTTTATTTGATTAAATAAATTATGATAAGAATCTTTACTAATAATCCAGTTTTTATTAGTATTTTTATCATAATTTTCATTAGTATTTTTACTATTATCCTCATTATTATTCTCATTATTATTTTTATCAAAATTATTTCCCAAACTAACTTCAATATAATTAATATCAGGATTTAACCAAAGATTAGTTGCACCATAGATTGTTTCAGGCCTAAAAGTTGCAGTAGGCAATATTTTTCCATCAATTTCAAAATTTAATAATGTTAACTCGTTTATTGTTGCTCCTTCACCTTCTAAAAGATCATGATCCCCAACAGGATTAGCACAAGACGGACAATATTTAACTGGGTGAGAACCTTTTGTAATTAAATCTTTTGCTTTTAACTTCCGAATTTGCCATTCAATAAATTTTTGATATGTTTTATCTGTTGTCCTTAATTCTCTCCTCCAATCAATTGAATAACCCATATCAACCATTACATTGTGATATTCATTTGAAAAATATTTAACAATGTTTTCTGGCTCAGATAAAGTCATAATCTCATCATGAGGAACTTTATGGACATTTTCATATAAATCTAAAGTTTTTGGATCTTTTTCACGAATTCTCTTAGCTATTCCAATAACAGGAGCTCCAGTCACGTGCCATCCCATAGGAAATAAGACATTATACCCTTGCATTCGCTTAAAACGTGCATAAACATCAGGAACAGTATAAGTTCGTCCATGCCCAATATGCATAGCCCCACTAGGATAAGGATATGCCACATTTACAAAAATTTTCTCCCGTTCATCGGGATTAACCTGAAATAGCTTCGCTTCTTCCCATTTTTTCTGCCATTTCTCTTCTATACTCATAAAATCACCTAATAAACAACAATTGATATAATAATAATAAGAATAATAATAAAAATAATAATGATAATAATAATTGTAACTAATGCAAAAGCATTCCCAAAATAAAAAATAAAAAACTAAGAAAGATTCAATTAATTTAATTAAAAAAAAAACATAATTAAAAAAACATAATAAAAACAATTTTAACTAATAATAGTTATAATATATTAATTATATGTTTAATAATATTTAAATTTATAAAATTTTTTATATTATAAAATTTTTTATATAAAAGATTGATTAATTAAATTGTTTAAATTTCAAATTAAAGCTAATATTTAAAGAATATTAATCTATTTGATTGTTTAACCATTCTAAATACCTATCAGAAACTTTTAAAATAGGAATTGCAAAAATAGCTGGATTTTCATAGGAATGAATTTCTTTAACTCTACTAATAACTTTATCAAGATTTTTTTCAATAGTTTTAAGGAGTAAAATAGATTCATCATCGTTTTCAATCTCGTTTTCCCACCAATAAATAGATTTAACATTACCAATAACATTAGAACAAGCACAAAGTCGTTCTTCAACAAGTTTTTTACCAATAGCTATTGATTCATCTTCATTTGAAGTTGTAATATATACTAATATCATATTTAACACGATTAATCAGTTATAAGATTATATCAAAATAAAAAATAAAATCATATCAAAATAAACTAAAAATAAAACTAAAAATAAAATCATATCAAAATAATACCATTGAATGGGCTTTTAGGACTTTCTATTTTATGTTCATTATTTTTAATTTTATTTCTAAGTTCAATAATTTGTTCTATAGAAATTTTAACATCAAAATCTAAGCTATTGTTAATAAAATCAACAATTTCAACATTTTTTAATTTTTTATCAACAATCAAATGTAATAATAAATCTAAAACTTCATAAGAAAAACCTATCTCATCTTCATCGGTTTGTTTATCCCATAATGCTGCACGAGGAGGTTTATAAATTATTTGTTCAGGAATATTCCAATATTTAGCTAATTTTTTAAGTTGAGTTTTATAAATATCTCCAATTAACTCAAAATCACAACCTCCATCACCATATTTTGTGAAATAACCAATTAACAATTCACTTCTGTTTCCTGTTCCTGCAACAAGAGAATTTTTAAGATTTCCAAAATAATAAAGTATAGACATTCTTATTCTTGCTTTAAGATTTCCATCACTTAATTTCTTATATTCCATTAATTTCTCATATTTTTCATTTTTAGATCCATATTTATCCATTTTAGAATTATTTTCATCTAAAATTAAATTATCAATGTCAAATACTTCTAAATACTTATCAACTATTTCATCTATGAAAATTTCATAATATTCAATGTCTAATAATTTAGCCATTAACCTGGCATCTTCAGTATCTTCTTTAGGTGTTGTTGAACTTGCTAAATGATATCCAAATACTTTATCTTTACCTAAACTTTCTGTTAATAAATATCCAACAACAGAAGAATCAATACCCCCACTCAAACCAATAATAACTCCATTAGAATTTGATTTTTCAACAATATTTTTTATAAAATCCATTAATTTATTTTTAACAAAAATTGAATCTTTTTCAGTGATTTCAAACATAGCACACCACATTATAATTATAATGAAATAACAAATAAATAAGAATAAAATAATATAACTAACTTATAATATAAATTGATTAAATAATATAAATTAAGTTAATATAATTTAAATAATATAACTTAAATCATAAGAATATTAAGTTAAAATAAAATATAGATTAAATATAGATTTACAATTACAAATAAATAAAAGTTTTTATGTGAAATTAATTAAAAATTAATTAAATAAAATTAATTACATAAAATTAATTAAAAAATATTAATTAAAAAATATTAATTAAATATATTATACTAACTTATAATAAAAATATAGAAAACTAATTTCTTAAAATAATAATTATAAAAACATATAAATAAATTCAAAGTAAAATTATAAATGTTAAGGAGATAAAATGGCAATTAAAGACTTAATAAAATTCAATGACAATAAAACTACATTCATATTTGTTGGAGGAAAAGGTGGAGTTGGAAAAACTTCTGTATCTGCATCAACAGCTATTTATTTAGCAGAACAAGGTAAAAAAACATTAATTGTTTCAACCGACCCTGCACACTCACTTTCAGACTCTCTTGAAACTTATATTGGACCTAATCCAAAAATAATTCGTGAAAATCTTTATGGTGTTGAAATTGACCCTGAAATGGCTATGGAAAGACAACAAGCAGAACTAAATGCTAAAAAGTCTATAGCAAGTCCTGATCAATTACCTGGCTTAGATATGCTTACAGATCAATTAGATCTTGCATCATCATCTCCTGGAGCAGATGAAGCAGCTGCTTTTGAGATATTTGTTCAAGTAATGACTACAAATGAGTATGATGTGGTTGTTTTTGATACTGCGCCTACTGGACACACTTTAAGGTTATTATCTTTCCCAGATTTAATGGATTCATGGGTTGGAAAAATGATTAAAGCAAAAAGCAAATTAGGAAGCTTAACAAGTGGATTAAAGAATTTAATACCATTTGTTGGTGATGATGATGAAGATATAGCTTCAACTGCAGAATTAGAAGAAACAAAAAGAAAAATAGCTGAAGCAAAAGAAGTTTTAACTAATCCAGATAGGACTTCATTTAAAATGGTGGTTATTCCAGAAGAAATGTCAATTTATGAGTCTGAAAGAGCTATTGAATCATTGAAAAAGAATGATATGAATGTAGATAGCATTATAGTCAATCAAATAATGCCAGATATTGATAACTGTGATTTTTGTCAATCCAGATATAAAATTCAACAAAAACGTATTGCTTTAATTAATCAAAAATTTAAAGACCAAGAAATAGCTCAAATACCATTATTTAAAGAAGAAGTTAAAGGTCAGAAGAAATTAGAAGAGTTTGCAGAAATATTATACGAAGGAAAAACTCCAGAACAAACAGCAAAAGATGCTATTATTTTATAAATTAATTTCAAGTTATAATATTTAATATACTTCCATTATTTCAATCATTTAAAGACATGATATTCTTATATTTATTATTTATACTTATTATAAAATTATAATCAAAATTAATTAATTAATAGTATAAAAATATAATCATTAACAATAAAGATAATAAAAAATATAATCATTAACAATAAAGATAATGAAAATATAATTATATTTAATAACTTTATTTTTCATGAAAAATACAATTTTGTTTTGTGGAACAGATTTTTTGTGGAACAGATTCATTAAATACATAGTGTAATTGTTAATTAAGAGTTCATATAATTTGCTTGTAATTTAAATATTTTATATAATTTTATAATAATGTTATAATAATATAATAATGTTATAAAAGTTAAATTTGGATTTAAATAAGTTTAATGAGTAATATGGTTAAAAAAAAGATAAAAAACTTTATAAGTTGCCCACCATCTCTTCCACCTCTATTTTTTACTGAAATATGGGAAAGATTTAGTTATTATGGAATGCGATCAATACTTCTTCTCTATATTTATTATTCAACAACAAGTGGGGGATTAGGTCTACCCCAAATCACAGCAGCATCTATTGTGTCAATTTATGGTTCTTTGATTCATATATCAAGTTTAGGTGGAGGATATTTAGGAGATAGAATTTTAAACCCATATAAAACTGTTTTAATTGGGAGTTTTTTGATTATGATAGGGCATATTATCCTTGCAATACCTGGAGGATTTTATGCTCTGCTTATCTCTCTTGCTTTAATTATAGTTGGAACTGGTTTTTTAAAACCAAATGTTGCTACAATGGTTGGATTATCATATACCGACGGAGATAATAAACGAGATGTGGGATATTTATTGTTTGTAATGGTAATTAACATTGGAGCATTTGTTGCACCTTTAATCGTTGGATACTTTGGTGAAACTTACAGTTTCCATTTAGGATTTTCATTGGCTGCTATTGGAATGTTTTTCGGACTTTTAATTTATATATTCTCAAAAAAAAGAATGAACAAAGAATTTTTCAAAACCAGCAATCCTTTGAATGTTAAAGAAAAGAAAAAATTGATGAAAATAGTTTTAATCGTGATAGTATTTATTATGATAGCTATTTTTATATTAAATATCTATGATTTACTTATTGTTGAGAATATGATAAGTTTAATAGCTATTATAATTGTTATCGTTCCTATTTTATTCTTTAGTAAACTTTTAAAGTCAAATAATTATGGTAAAATTGAAAAAAACAAAATTAAAGGTTTAATCCCATTATTCCTTGGTGGGGTTTTAATGTTTATGATACATGGTCAAATTTCAACAACTTTAACTATCTTTTCAAAGGAACATATTTCTCTTGGATGGATTCCAGTTTCATGGATTCAGTCAATTGATCCTATGTTTTACTTAATACTACTTCCAGTTTTTGCATATATTTTAAGTAAATTTAAAAGTAATCCTCCTTCAGCACCGTTTAAATTTAGTATCGGCTTGTTTTTTGCAGGTTCATCATTCTTAATCTTATCTGTCGCACTAATAATTTATGGAACAAATGTGTTAATTAATCCAATTTGGTTATTATTCTCATTATTTATTCTTACAATCGGATATAGTCTGATTTATCCAACTGGACTTTCAATAACATCTAAGTTAAGTCCAAAGGATTCAAAATCCCAAATGATGGGAATATGGTTAATAAGTGAGAGTGTTGCATCTGCATTAGTATCACAAATAGTTAAATTATACAGCTCTAATGAACTAAGTTACTTCGCACTTACTGGATTAGTCGTGATTATTGGTGGAGTAATCTTATTTTTAGTTAGAAAACCTATAACCAAATTAATGATGAATGTTACTTAAATTATAGAATTTAATTAATGACGAAAATTAATTAAATGATTAATGAAAATAATAGAAAATATGTCCATTTTACAATAAAAATTACGTATAAAAGATAATGAAATATTCTATATATAAAAGTTAATGAAATATTCTATAATCCTATAGAAACTATTATTTAGACAATTTAATTAAGTTAATTATATACTGTGATTTACAAATAATATTATGTGAATTTTAAATTAAATGAATAGGAGTTTAATTATGAATTTAAATAAAAAAAATAAAGATAACGAGAGATTTAAATTTGAAAGACCAGGATTGGACTTTCCATTATATAAAGATAATATTCCATTAAAGAAATGGATTGTCGCGATATTAGTTATAATTGGAGTATTTGTTACAACATTTATTCCAATAAATTTATTTATTATTCGTGGTCCATTAGTGTGTTTAATTCCTCTTTTAGGATATGGATACCTATCTAATTTTAACTACAAAAAATTACTTGCAAAATTTCAAAAGAAAGATGTTCTTGTGATTATTATACTCTATATCGCATATTTAGGTTATGGAGCAATAATGAATATGATTTTTCTAAAACTTGGTGTAGTTCATTTAGATACAAATCTTACAAATCAAAATATAACATCCCCATTATATTTTTGTATCTATCTTATACAATTATTAGGTGAAGAGCTATTTAGGACATTAACTTTTTTATTTGTATTAACTATGGTTTATAAATATCTTTCAAGAAAAATAGCTATTATAATTGGATTATTTGTAAGTTCCATAATATTTGGACTATTGCATTACGAAGCATACGGAAGTTTACTTCAAATCATATTAATTCAAGGTCTTGGAATAAGTTTCCTTACATTAGGATACATAAAAACTAAAAATATTGCTGTTTCATATATAATACACTTTATTGTAGATACAATGGGATTTATTTCAGTTTTCATGACTCATCACTCAGCACATACTTTAATAAATCACACCATAAGTTTATTAATGGCTTTACTGTAAAATTCAATGAATTAATTTTTTTATGATAAGAATATAAATGTATTGAATTAATTATAAACATATTATTTAGGAGGTAAAATAAAGCATATAATCAATAATATTATCCCATTGAATGAAAAATAAGAAATTTAATACAGTATAATTTATAAAAAACTGTAATTTCTTAAGTTTCATTTGGAAATATTACAACTACACACATATAAGAAAAATTACTATCAATTATTGATTTTAAGTCGGAAAAAACAATTTTTTCATCTAAATAGCTTAATCTTTCACAAATAGCTATTTTTCTATTACCATCTATTTTAGAATCTATTAAAAATTTTGCAAAATCTTTTACATCTCTTGAAGGCAATACAATACTAACTTTTCCATTATCAATTACATTTAAAATAGTTGATTCATCTTTTTTTCCATGAAAAGTCATTATATTAACATTATCCCAAGATACATGAGTTTTAGCTGCTGCAAGTTGGAGAGAACTTACTGATGGAATAACTTCTATTTTTTCTTTATCCAAACCTTTTTCTTTAGCTATTTGTAAAATTGGTTTTAAAAGTCCAGAAAATCCAGGATCTCCTGTTGAAAGTAATGCAACTGTTTTTCCACGGATAACATGCTCAATAGCATCATATAAATGAATATTTAAATTTTTAACATTAAAAACTATAGTATTCGATATTTCATCAAATAAATCAATAGCTCTTTGACTACCAATAACCAAATCTACTTTTTTTACTGTTTCAATAGCTATTTGAGTTAAATACTCTTTAGAACCTGGACCTACACCTACAATAAATAATTTTGACATTTTTCAATCTCTTTTTAAATTTTTAAATTATTTAAGAATAATTAATAGAAATTTAATGATAATGATAATAATAATGATAATAATAATGATAATAATAATAAAATTTTAATGAAAATATTTATAAAGTAATAACAATATATTAGATAATTAATAAAAATTAACAAAGTATTAAGAAACTATAAGAATAATATTTTATAATATAATATTATATTACATTAATTTAACTTATAAATAATATATAGCTATTTAAATATAAGTATTTAAAAATTATTATTTAAAAATTATTTATTTTTTAATAAAATATTAGTAAATGAAGTATTGACAAATAAAATGCGTATAATATTTCAAATTACAAAATAACATCTATAAAAATTTAAATTAATAAATTTTAAAGTTAGTAAAATTTAAATTAAAACAAATAAATTTAATAGAACTTAAATTAAAGCAAATAATCCCTATATCATAGTATTGATAATTATTTGAATAATTAAAATAAATAAAAATGTATAAAAGGTATAAAAATGGACATTGAAGGATTTGTTCGAAGTAAAATAAATAAAATTGATGAAAAATCATTGCAAAATGTTTTATCTGAAAATATAAGAGAATATAAAGATATTAATGAAGAATTTTCTATGTTAATGGCTGAAAGTGTTATTGATGAAGTTAAAAACACTCTCAAGGTAAAAGAAATAGATGATGATTTTTTAAAAGAAATAATCGATACAAACACCTCTAATGTTAAAATGGGTGAAATTGGTGTTGGTTCAAGAGGAGAAGGAGATTTTTTCGTCCATAGAAAAATAGCTGAAATTGTAGCAAGTGCTAATACAAGTTCTCTTGTTAATCCCACAGAACAAGACGATGGAGGAGTTGTAAAGTCTGGTTTAAATGAAAAAATAGATGATGACATTTATATAACAACAGCTATTGATGGAATACATTCCAGATTAAGTGAATACCCATTTTTAGGTGGTTTTCATGTTACAAGAGCAACACTGCGAGATGTTTGTGTTATGGGAGCAAAACCTGTAGCTATTATTAGTGACCTTCACCTTGCAGACGACGGCGATGTTGGAAAGCTATTTGACTTTTCTGCAGGAGTTACAGCTATTTCTGAACTTATTGATGTTCCAATAGTGGCAGGAAGCACTCTTAGAGTTGGAGGAGATATGGTTTTAGGTGATCGTCTTGTTAGTGCTGTGGGAGCTATTGGAGTATCATCTTATCAACCAACAGCAAGAAAAAGAGCAGAACCAGGAGATATTATTATGTTAACAGAAGGTTCTGGTGGAGGAACAATTACAACAACTGCATTATACAACGGATTTTTTGATGTTATCTGGGAAACCATTGATATTAGTTTTATTAAAGCTTCAAATGGTTTAATGGACGACAATTTAATAAAAGATATTCATGCAATGACTGATGTTACAAATGGAGGATTAAGAGGCGATGCACATGAAATATCTTCGACAACCAATTTAGGATTAAACTTAGACCATGAAAAAATTAAATCTATGGTAAATCCAAAGGTTTTAAATATGTTAGAAACATTAGATATTGATCCTTTAGGTGTTTCAACCGATTCATTAATGTTAATTGTTCCAAAAGAAAAAGTAGATGATATTTATGATTCAATGAAAAAAAGCAATGTAAAAATAGCTGACATTGGAACAGTTGATGATAAAAAAGGAGCAAGATTAATAGAAAGCAATGGAAAAACAGAAGAGATTAAACCACTCTTTAGAGAAGCAGCATACACTAAAATTAAAAAATTAGTTGGAGAAACCACTCCAGAAGACTTTGATATAATGAAAGAAAAAGTAGAAAAAACAGCTAAAAAGTCCATTGCAAAAAAAGACAAAATTGTTGATTTTATACTAAATAAATATCAATAAATTTTATATTCAAATAAATATCAATAAAATTCATATTCAATAACTATCAATAATTCTACTTAATAAATATCAAAAATAAGTAATAATTAAATTAAAATCATTATTATAAATCATTATTATAAATAATAATATTAATAAGACTAACAATAAATACAATACCAATAATTGGGGAAATTATGAACATCATAAAACAAAATAAACACACAACTACATGTAATAATATAATTCCTATGAAAAATAAAACCAATATAAAAAATAAAACCAATATAAATAATTTAAATACTACAAATAAGCTAAAAACTGATAAAAAAGGTTTTTTATCAATAGTTGATTTGATAATAGCTACAATAGTAATAATATTATTATTAATTACATTTAATATGATGATTAATATTGATATGAGTTCTCCAAGTGAAGATATTGGAAATTTTCAAAATACACAAGATTTAATGGAATTATTATCTATGAAAACCAATATTAATGAAGCATCAATATTAGAACAAATTACATTTACTTTAAAAACTAATAATTATGATGATAACTCAATAAAAGAAATTTCAACAATAATAAATAGCTATTTAAATGAAAATACAAATAAAAACTATTTATTTAAAGAAATAAATATTTTAAATCAAACAATAGCAGAAAAAGGAGACATTTCAAAAGCCACATCGGTAACAACTTCAACAAGAAGAATAGGAAATCATAACTATATTCTTTATACTTGGAACTAAAAACAAAACTAAAATAAATAATAAAAAATCAATAAAAATCAATGAAAATAAGAATAGATAGAATAAGATAAAATAAATAAGATATACTCAAAATATAAAAAATATAAAAATGTGTAAATATATTTATATGATAAAATATAAATTATTAAACACTATGAATATAAATTTAATAAGTTAATATTATTAATAAAATAATTAATGTAAAAACTTATATTCATAAAGCTATTTCTAATTATAGCCCTGATAGTGTAGTTTGGATAACACATGGGACTGCGGATCCCTTACCCCGGGTTCAAATCCCGGTCAGGGCATTAAATACTTTTAAAATTATTAATTCTCATCTTTTTTTGAAAAAATTAATTTAAATCAATTAATTTACTTTAAATTTTTGTTTAAAATATTAATATTTAAAATAATATTTAAAATATATTTAAAATAATAATTAAACTTAATAGTTAAATTAATAGTTAAATTAACAATATTATGTTTTATAATTTTTAAATAATTTAATATAATTTAATATAACTATTAATATAATTTAATATAAGTTCAATATAAGTTTAATATAACTTAAATTGATTTGAATTGAATTAAAACTTATATTTCCTAAAATAAAAAATATTTAAATTATCGTTGAAAAAATGTTAAATGCTGAAACCCATATAACGAAAGAAAAAGGAATAGGTGGAACAATAAGGAATTTCCAAGAAGATTTCTATGTTGAAGAGATTCCATTGAATTTACCATCTGGCACAGGCCCTAATATCTGGATATTAATTGAAAAACATGGAATGACAACTTTAAATGTTCTTGAAGATATTGCAAAGGACTTAAAAATAAGCCAAAAAAGAATGGGATTTGCAGGTATGAAAGATAAACATGCTCTCACACGACAATGGATTTGTGTTTCAAATATGGATTCTTACAAACAATTTAAAGAATTAATAGCTATTAAAAACAATATTCATAATACTAAATTTTTAAAAGTAATTAGAAATGAAAAAAAAATTAGAATGGGACAATTAAAAGGAAATAAATTTAAAATATTAATAAGAAACTTAGAAAATATTGAAAAATCAGCAGAAATAGCTGAAAATGTTTTAAACAAGTTAGAAAAAACAGGAGTCCCGAATTACTTTGGATGGCAAAGATTTGGAAGTGGAAGAGTTAACACGCATTTAGTAGGAAAAGCATTAGTCCATAATGATCTTAAAGAAGCTGTTAGATTGTATATTGGAAATCCAAGCCCTAATGAAAGTGAAGAAAGTCAAATAGCTAGGAAATATTATGAAGAAGGAGATTTAGAGAAATCTTTAGAGTTAATGCCAAAATCACTTAGATATGAAAGACAAATGTTAAGAATTTTAATTAAAAAAAGTAAAAAAGGTCAAAAAGATGACACAAAATCCACAAGTGATAATTTAGATGAAAATGCATATAAACGAGCTATTTTTTCTCTCCCTAAACCTCTACAGCGAATGTTTGTAGGTGCTTATCAATCAGCATTATTTAATAAAGTTATTAGCGAAAGAATAAAACTTGGAATTGATAAATATGTAGATGGAGATTTAGTAATAGATAATGAAGAACATATGCTCCATAATTCTCCAGAAGAATTAAAAACAATTATAGAAAATAAACAAGGAACTCCAACAGCACCATTGTATGGTTCTAAAGTTCCTCTTGCAAGTGGAATTGTTGGAGAAATTGAGAAAAAAGTCCTTGATGATGAAAACATTACACTTGAAGATTTTAAAACTCCAAAAACACCTAAATTAGGTAGTCATGGTTTAAGAAGAAGCATTAAATTTAATTTATGGGATTCAAAAGTTACAACAACAGACGAAGGAGTAATAACTGAATTTTCAATCTCAAAAGGTGCCTATGCCACAGCAGTCTTAAGAGAAATAATGAAAAAAGATGTTTACTAATTTATTTAATTAAAAATATGAATTAATCTTTGTTAAATTATTGTTTAAGTCATTAATTGAACATATTTATAAAATCAATATTTAAAATATTAATTAAACTATCACCTATCATCTAAGACAGTAAATTTAAAAATTCTTAAATTATTGCTATTGTTTTAAAAAAAGTTAGGGATAAAAACAATATGCATATATAAATAATTGAAAATAAGATAAACAATCCAAAAATAGAATGTTTTGCCTTACTGACACTTTTATTCACTTAAGAACTTGGTTACCCAATGGTAACACAGGTCAGTAAGGACTTACTCAACATTACATATTATTTATATTAGACTAATATATAAAAGTTTTGTTATATAATATGAATATTTTATATAACTACATATAAATTCTTCTCTATAAAAAATTTTTAAAAAAATATTAAATTAGTTTTTCACTAAAGACATAGTAAAAAAATTTAAATATTTTTAACATATATTATAATATATAATTTAATAAAAATAGAAATAAAATTAATTTAAGATGAAAAAATGATGATAAAATCAAGATCAATATCCAAAGGAATAGCTAAAGGAGAAATTATCAAAAGTGATGAATCTATTAGTTTTTTAGGTGGTGTAAATCCAGATAATGGAGAAATAATTGATAAACAACACTCTTTAAAAGGAAAAATAATCAAAGACAAGGTGCTTTTTATTCCTGGAGGGAAAGGTTCAACTGTTGGTTCTTATGTCATATTTCAAATGAAAAAAAATCAAACCGCACCTAAAGCAATAATATGTCTAAATGCAGAACCTATAATAGCTACAGGAGCAATAATATCCGATATTCCAATGGTTGATTCTCCAACAAACCCTGAAGAATTAACAGACGGTTTAATTGTAGAAGTT
This sequence comes from Candidatus Methanoflexus mossambicus, assembly GCA_031261915.1. Classification (GTDB taxonomy): domain Archaea; phylum Methanobacteriota; class Methanobacteria; order Methanobacteriales; family Methanobacteriaceae; genus Methanoflexus; species Methanoflexus mossambicus. The sequence goes on along the minus strand of JAISIT010000072.1, from coordinate 16,183 downwards.
AATGGCACTACTGGAGAAATAACTAAATTTTAAATTAATTAATATATATTATAAATATTATTACAATTAATATCCCATTATAATCCAAGATTATCAATTTTACAAAAAATATTAAAAAGTATCAAAATTACAAAATTATAAATTATTAAATATCAACTTATTAAATTTATCAATTAATACTAAAAATATCATAAAGGTTTTAAAATGAGTTTAACAGATTCTGAAATGGAATATATTGTAGAAGAGTTAGGAAGAGTTCCTAATCCTCTTGAAGAAGGTATGTTAGACATAATGTTTTCTGAACATTGTTCATATAAAAGTAGTAGACCATTTTTAAGAATGTTTCCAACAGAAGGAGAAAATATAATAATGGGTCCTGGAGATGATGCTGGGCTTGTTTCAATAACAGATGAGCTTGCATTAGCTGTTGGAATGGAAAGCCACAACCATCCATCAGCAGTTGAACCCTATGGAGGTGCTGGAACTGGTATTGGTGGAATTTTAAGAGATATTATTTCAATGGGTGCAATGCCAATAGCATTATTAGATTCATTGAGATTTGGACCATTAGAAGATGAAAAATCACGATATTTATTTGAACATGTTGTTAAAGGAATTTCTGACTATGGAAATAGAGTAGGAGTTCCAACAGTCGGTGGAGAAGTTGAATTTGATCCAGCATTTAGAACCAATCCATTGGTTAATGTAATGTGTGCAGGTTTAGTTAAAAAAGAAGACATTGTTAAAGGAATAGCTCCAAATCCTGGAGATGTTTTCTTACTTATGGGTGGAACAACCGGCCGTGATGGTATGGGTGGTGTTGTATTTGCTTCTGAAGAATTAACATCCAAATCAGAATTAGAAGACAGACCTGCTGTTCAAGTTGGAGATCCATTTACTAAAAAAAGAGTTTTAGAAGCATCTTTAGAAATTTTAGAAAAAATAGATGTTTCAGGAGTTAAAGATCTTGGTGGTGGAGGCATAACATGTTGCATATCAGAATTAGCAGATAAATGTGAAAATGGAGCTATTGTAGATTTACAAGCAATCCCCCTTAGAGAAACAGGAATGACTCCTTACGAAATTATGCTTTCTGAAAGTCAAGAGAGAATGATTTTTGTTGTTAACCCCAAATATGTTGAAGAAATTATAAATATATGTAATAAACATGAAATACCCGCAGCAGTGGTTGGAGAAGTTACAGACGCAAATACTATGATTATTAAAGATGGAGAAGAGATAATTGCAGACTTACCTACAAGACTTTTAGCAGATCCCCCTTATTTAAATCGTGAAATTCGAGCTCCAGCAGATAATGAAAATAAAGAAGAAATAGCTATTGAACACCCTCCAATTGAAGAATCTATTTTAAAAATATTATCAAGCCCAAATATAGCAAGTAAAAAATGGGTTTACGCGCAATACGACCATGAAGTTCAAATAAGAACTGTAATTAAACCTGGAGATGATGCTGCTGTTTTAAAAGTAGATGATAACACAGCTATTGCATTAAGTTGTGATTGTAACAGTATCCATACAAAATTATCCCCATACAATGGAGGAGCAGGAAGTTTAGCCGAAGCTATTAGAAATGTTATTTCAATGGGAGCAACTCCTTATGCAGTTGTAGACTGTTTAAACTTCGGAAATCCTGAAAATCCTGAAATTTTATGGCAATTTAGTGAATGTATAAAAGGAATGTCTGATTTAGCTACTGCATTTGACACTCCAGTTATTAGTGGCAATGTAAGCTTTTATAATGAAACTGAAGGAATAAAAATCAATCCAACCCCTGCTGTTGGTGTAATAGGCGTTATGAACTTAGAAAATATTAGAACAATGGACTTTAAGAGTGTTGGAGATAAAATACTAATTGTTGGAAATACCTACAATGAAATAAATGGTTCAGAATATCATAGAACAATCCATAATATCGAAAAAGGTAAGCCACCAGAAATTAAAATAGACGACGAGATAAATGCAGGCAATAGTATTTTAAATGCCGTAAGTAATGATAAAAATAAAGATATAACAGCTATTCACGATATTTCCGCCGGAGGAATAGCTATTGCACTATCAGAAATGGCAATAGCCGGAAACCTTGGTTGTGAAATTAATTTAAATGATATTCCAATTACAGGAAATATTGATGAAAATGAACTATTATTCTCAGAAACCTACGGCAGATATTTGATGAGCGTCAAAGCAGAAAAAGTTGAAGAAGTAATAGCAAATATAAATGTGCCTGTTTCCATTATAGGCGAAGTAAAATCCAAAACTTTAAAAATCAAGAATAAAAACTCAGATATTGTTGACATTGAAGTTGATACTTTAAAAAATAGCTATAGTGGAGTTATTGAAAAATATATGACTTAAATATTGAATATAATCTAAAATTAATATAATTTAAAAAATAATATAATTTAAAAATAATATTTTATTTATTTTATTTTATTCTTATTTTTAATATATTAGAATTTTAACTAATTTTAAATTATTTAATATCAATATCAGAATTATTTAAATTTTAATTTAAACATTTAAAAAATATATTTAGATTAATTTATTATTCAATTTTAATTAAAAAAAAATTATTTCAGTAATTTAACTAATTTAAATCAATTTTAATATTAATATTTTAAAAAAAAATAAAAAAATAATATTTTAAAAAAAAATAAAAAATTAAAAAATATAAAATCATTTAAAAAAAAATGTAATTATATTTAAAAATAAATTCAATTTTAAAAAATAATTTTAAAAAAATTATATTAATAAAATAATTTACCAAAAAATTATCAAAATTATATCAAAATTTTAAAAATGTGAGTCGAAACAATGTTTTTAACTGAATTTATCCCATTGTCAAAAGCTAAGGAAATTATTGAAAAAAATCAAATAATTTTAGATACTGAAAAAATAGATTTAATGGACTCAAGCTTAAGAGTATTGGCTGAAGATATTTACTCACTACACGACTCCCCACCATTTGATAAATCAGCAATGGACGGATATGCAGTAAAAGCAGAAGATACATTTACAGCAACAACAAACAATGTTAAAAACTTAAAAGTTATTGATAAAATAGGTGCTGGAGATTATTCAGATGAAACAATAAAAAATGGGGAAGCTATTAAAGTAGCAACAGGATCACCAGTCCCAAATGGTGCAGATGCAGTTTTAATGGAAGAATATACTATTTCAGATGAAGAAGACGATGAATTAAATAAATTACCATACAATATAGAAATTCATAGAGCAGTAACACCAACAGAAAATGTTGCATTCCAAGGAGAAGATATTAAAAAAGGAGAAAAGATATTAAATAAAAAAACAATACTCCGACCCCAAGAAATAGGATTAATAGCTTCTGCAGGATTTCCCAAAATAGAAACATATAAAAAACCAAAAGTAAAATTAATTATAACTGGAAATGAATTAATAGAGCCAGGAGAGGAGTTAAAAAAAGCACAAGTAATTAATTCAAACAAATACACAATATCAACAATGATTAAAAGCACAGGAGCAAATGTAGATATTGAATACGGACATGATGATATAGAAGAAGTTAAAGAAGCTATTAAAACTGCAACAAAAGAATATGATATAGTTTTAACAACAGGAGGAACAGCTATTAGTAAAGGAGATGTAGTTGTAGATGCAGTTGAAGCTATTGGCAAAGTAATGTTTCATGGAGTAGCTATTAGACCAGGAAAGCCAGTAGGATTTGGAATTGTAAATGAAACTCCAGTATTCATGCTTTCAGGATACCCAGTAGCAGCAATGGCACAATTTGACATATTAGTAAGAGAATACCTATTTAAAATGCAAAATATAGACTTTAATCCAAGAAAACACAAAAGAATCACAAACATAAAAATAGCATCAAAATTAGGCAGAACAGATTATGTAAGAGCATTCACAAATGAAAAACAAGTAGAATATGCACTAAATAAAGGATCTGGAATCATTAATTCAATGGTAAAAGCCAATAGCTATTTAATAATAGATGAAAACCACGAAGGAATAAATGAAGGAGATGAAGTAGAAATAATTTACTTTGAATCCATGAATTTAAACAAATAACGATTAGAATTAAAAAAAGAAGTAAAAAAGAAGTAAAAAATAATTATTAAGTTAAAACATGAGTTGTTTCAATACTTGGAATATTAAAATTATTATTTTCAATAATATTAATAGGATTTAAGTAAACTGACTGTTTTTGTATCTCAACATACAAATTAACATTCAAATTAATGTCTTTTTCATCAATAACAATTTTTACATTTCCCCCAATAATATTTTTAAGATTTGACTTATTTGTTTTAAATAATTTAGATGCATTATCTATTTCAAACCCAACAGGTTTCTCATCCTTATTAAAATCAATAAAAACATTCTTAGTTATGATTTCAGAATAATCATAATCTTCATTCTGTAAGAAAACAAAAAGGTTATCATTTTCATCATCATAATCTACGGTTATTTTTTCATTCATTTTTATTTAACCCCTTAATTGTCTTTAAATAGTTTTTAATTGGATTTTTGATAATTTTCACAATATTCTCTTAAATCAAAAATAAGAAGATTTTTCGTATGAACTAACTTTTTATTACTCACTTCTACATCATTAGATATTTGATTATCTTTTTGAAAAGACATATTATTTTTATTAATAAGATTCAAAATTTCTTTTGGAATATTATTATGCCAACCTAACCCATTATTTTTAATTTTATCATTATTTGTATCATTAAATTTCTTATTACAACATTTATCGCAAAACTTATTAATTATACTATCTTTTTCACAGAAAAAAGAAAATAAACTTTTAGATCCAGGAAGTTTAGATCCTGAAATAATATCCTCAGCATAAACTTTTTGTCTTTTTCCATTTTCATCAAATAAAGATTCATTTTTAAATAAAAATTCATATACTTCTTCTGCATTAGAAATATACACTCCTTCACCAAAACAAGTATTATTCAAAATTTGTTTTGAAAAAGAAGAATAAAATGCATAACACGGAAATAAATTATTTTCTTTAGAATAATTCAATAATTTTTCAATTTGTAAACCATATTTATTAGAATAAACCAATTTATGATAATTATCTTTATCTAAATCAATTTTTTTTGCTTGAATATTCATAGCAAATGCACAATGATTATCAAAAACAATCCACCACTGCCAGTCAGACCCAAAATATCTTGCTTCTTCATGACGACTAATGTGTTTATAACGAACATTATGAATTTTATTTGAAATTTCATATAATAAATAATCAGTTACAGATTCTTCTTTTAAATTTTTATAATTTATTAACCAATTATAAATATAATTCGAAATTTCACAAATATTTTCACAGTTTTCACTCATTTTATCACATATTTAAATAATTATTATTTATTCATTATTATTTTTACCCATTTTTTTTAATTCATCGAATTTTAATTTATAATCTCCCAAAAATTTATGATATGGAATAGTAAGTGATTTTGGTGTAGCGAATATTTTAAAAAACTGCATAGATTCCCATGAAATTAAATAAATTAATATTTTAATTTTTAATTCATCATATTTATCAATACCATTTTCAAAAAATTCATACAATAAATTAATAGTATAATCCATAGAATACCATGCATGATAAAAACCATTCCCTTTAGTCATTGCAGATAAATTAATGTTTGTTTCCATTTGAATAAATAAACTGTTCGCACAATTAGATATTTTTAATGCAACAATATAAACAAAATCATTTAATTTTTTAGCATCTAATTTAGTTTTTGCAATATCTATTGCTGATTTAGCACTTGAAACAACCCCGTCCAAATTTGGATTTCCAATTGTTGATGTCCAGAATTTACATAAACTCATATTAAAAATAGCTTCATAATTATCTGTTTCAGCAATCAAAATTTTTTCATAATATTTGTATCCTTCATCATATTGTTGATTTTCTAAAGCTCTATCAGCCAATATCTTCAAATTTTGAATTTCAGAGCTATTATCGATTTTAACAGTCCCCATTAAACTTTTTACTTCATCTATAGAATATTTGACACCACAACTTTGACAAACAAATAATCCATCTTCTTTAATTATGTCTGTGCTTCCACAGATTTCACATGCTAATTTTTCCATATATAACACCATTAACTTTATTGTATTCCATTTCTATCTTTTTTTCTTTAAATCATATATTATTTCATCCAATATTCTTTTAAATAATTGATTAAACCATTTTTTATTACCAAAATATTTAACAAGGGTTGGACTTATAGAATAATAACATTTTATGAATAATTTTCCACACAAACTTTTTGAAAGAACATTATCTCTAAATATTCTTAAAGTCCAAACTTCAGGTGAATCATAAGAACCATAAACAGATGTTGCTATATAACAAGCCCCATTTTTTTGATTATTTTTTAAATTAGAATCTTTTTGAATATTTAAATCCTCTTTTTTTGGATTATCATTTAAATTAGATTTGGCATGACCTTTCAAATTAATATTATTATTAATTGTTAAATGATCTATAAGATCATTATTTAAATTATTAGACTCTTCATAGACATTTAAATCCTCTTTTTTATTTAATTCTCTGAGTTTTGATTTATAACCTCCCAAAAATTTATTATAAGGAATAAATGATCCAGAACCATCAGAAAAAGATTTAATATAAATTTTAAAATAATTATCCTCCCCAAATGAGATTAAATCTTTTAATATGCTCAATTTTAATGTATCAAATTGTGATATGCCATTTTCAAAAAATTCATACAATAAATTAATACAATAATCTAAAGATGCCCATGCCTGATAAAAACCATCTTTTTGACTCATCACATCCAAGTTAGTTAATAGCATGTTAGAAAATGCCATATTGCCACAAATATGAATTTCCGATACTGTCTTAAAAACAAAATCATTTAATTTTTCATTATCTAATTTGGTTTTTGCTATATCTATTGCAGATTTAGCACTTGAAACAACACCATCTAAATGGAGATTTCCGAGTTTTGATGTGTAAAATTTACATAAACTCATGTTAAAAATAGCTTCATAATTGTCTGCTTCAGAAAAGAGAATTTCTTCATAGTATTTGTATCCTTCATCGTATTGTTTATTTTCTAATGCTCTATCAGCTAATATCTTTAAATTTTGAATTTTGGAGCTATTATCAATTTTTACAGTTCCTTCAACCATCATCTTTTTGGCTTCTTCTGTGGAATATTTGGCCCCACAACTTTGACAGACCCATAAACCATCTTCTTTGATTATATCTGTGCTTCCACATATTTCACATTCTAATTTTTTCATATAATCACTTTTTTAATTCTTTTCCACATTTTGAGCAAAATTTATCATCATTGTCGATTTTACTTTCAATTTCACTTTCTATTTTATTTTCATTAATTAAATTAAACGGATTATTTAATTTTTTCCCACATGTTGGACAGAATACATAATCTTTTTCTATTTCTCTACCACATTCACAAAAGAAAAACATATTTTTATTATTATCACGATTATCAGTATTATTATCCTCATCACTATTCTCGAATAATTTTTGTTTTTGCGAAAATTGATTTTCTATGGTATTTGCAATTTTATCTTTAATTATTTCTCCAAAAACCATCGTTATTGGCATTTTAGTTATTTTTTCATTGTCATTTTGTATTCCTGGATTTTCTGCATATTTTTTTGATATTTCAGCTATTTGTTCATCTGCCCAGTTGTAATCAAGAATTCCATATTCCATTTTCTTATTTAATACTTCTTTAACTTTGTCTGTGTCTTCATTTGGAATAGCTATTGTTGATAAATAGAAATTAACTATGGTTATGCCGTAATCATTGAAATCTTTTGTTAATTTTTCTTTCATTGCTTGTGAAATTTCTTCTAAATGTTGGTTAATAGCTAAATAGCTAACTTCTGACATTATTTTTGCTAAATATGTTTTAACTTTTGTGCTTATTTTTTCTCTGAAATATTTGATTAATTTTTCTGTTGTAATTGCTTTTTGAGTTCCTACAACGTTAATTAAGAATTTTTTTGAATCTTTTATTAAAAATTCCATACTGCCTGATGCACCTACATTTAATGGAATGTTAAATGTTGGATCTAAGACTTGAAATTTGCTACTTGTTCCCCACATAACATTTAAAGATGTAGTTTTATTTATAAAATATATTTCACAATGGAATGGATTTTTAAGAGTGTATACTCCTGGTTGAAATATATCTAATGCTTGTCCTTTCTTAAATAAAACTGCTTCTTGGGTTTCGTGGACAATTAATTGACTGGCAGTGCTAAAATCTTCTTTTTGATGTTTCCAAACAATAGTCTCATCATCACTTTCAAATTTAATTAGTCTTAATGCATCCATAATTTTCTCCATTTTATATTTACTTGATAAAAATAATATTAACTCCACAAATAAGTTTAAATTTAAAATACTCATAAAATATTATTTAAATTTATATTTAGCATTTTATATATACTTTATTATAAAAATTAAACTTTATTAAAAGAGTTTAAATTTAAAAATAAGGTCAAAATAAAAATTACCCCCCCCCCCTTGAAATTAAATAGTTAAATTATAAAAATAAGTTTAAATAGCCATTATTTTTAAAAATAAAAAAGTTTAAAAAGAGAAATTAAATAAAAAAAAATAAAAAGAAAAATACTTGTTTAATATTTAAAATCAGAGTATAAGATATAAAATATATCCTTAAAAGAAGTTAAAAAAATAAGTTAAAAAAATAGATTAAAGAATATAATTAATATATCAATTATTTTTAAAAAAAATAAAATAAAACTCAGATTGAAAAAAAACTTAAAAAAAATAAAAAAAGTCAAAGATTTTCAATTAAGAAAATCTAAGAATATAAAAAATAAAAAAAAGAAAAAGATTTAGAATGGAACTGGTAAACCAAGTTCTCTTCTTTTAGCTGCTTCTTTTTCTGCTTTGTCTTTTTTGCCTGCTGCTAATTTTTCGAGTAAACCTAAACCTGGTTTAACATCAGCAATAGCTTTGGTTTCAATAACACCAGCTTCAACAGCTGCAGTAAAGACGTCGTTTCCGATAACTGTTCTTGGTAAAACTGTAGACCAACCGTCTGGAGAACCAACAGATCCAGTGGATACATCAGCTAATTCTGCAACATAATCTTTACAGATGTTACATCCAGCTTGTTCGTAACCGTGGGTGTCTTTTAAAGGAAGAGCTAATTCTTCATCATCAGTAATAGCCCAGAATTTTCCTTTTCCAATATCCATCTTGTTAACTAAGTCCATTGAGGAGTATAACTTCTCACTGACGAAAGTTTCAAGAGATGCATAAGGGAAGTTTTCCATACAGAAAATACCAACAATTAACTTAATTTTATCTGCAACAAATCTGGTTGCAAATGGATAAGATTGGGTTTTTCTGATACCTTGTAATTGACAAGGGATTGCGACAGTTCCGACTTTTTCAAGACCATATTGTCTAACAGCATCTTTTAATGCCCAGACATTTGGTGAAAAAGTATATTTAGTTCCAGCAGCTGAGATGATTTCATCAGCAGTTAATGCAACTAAAGGTTCTGGTTTGAAAGCGTCATCAGTAGGTCCTGCAACAACAGCACCTTCAATGATTTTTTCTTCAAGTGCGTAGGAAAGTAATGCAGTTACTATTCCACCATCTTGAGAAACTTTTTGAATTGCTTTATCGGTAGCTCTTGCGGAAAATGCTTCTTTGTAAGTTCCTAATACCATTTTTTCACCTCTATAGTCCTAAGTCTTGTTTGATTCTATCTTCTGGGAACCAAGCACGTGGACAATGTGTGTAGCAACTACCACATTTAACACATCTTGCTTTATTACATTCAGGTCTACCTTGATTCATAGTTAATGCTCTGGTAGGACATGCTAAAGCACAGGTTCCACAGCCAGTACATAATGCTTTATTAACAATAGCGGATTGTAAATCACAACCACAGTTGGAATTACATGCTGCTAAGTCAATCATAGGTTGTAAGTAATCCATATCACCGTTGATAAGTGCTACAACACTTTTAGCAATAATTTCTGGTGAAGCAGGACAACCTGGTAAAGTAAGGTCGACTTTAACTAAATCTGATAATGGGACATAAGATTCATGCTTAGGTTGAGCTTGTTGTCCACCTCTTGCAAATCTTGTGAAACATCCATTTTTAGCACAAGAACCAAAAGCACATAATAATGTAGCTTTTTTCCTAACTTCGAAAATTTCATGTAAACTATGTTCGTCTTGTAAACAAACTGATCCTTCTACGAGGGCTAAGTCCATTTCAGGCATAGGGTTTTCATCATCCCACCATACGTCTGCTAAGGTTTGCCCGTAAACTATATCTACCATATCTGTAAGTAATGTTGAGAGAATGTCGTAGTTTTCACTTAAAGACATTATATCTCCAGTACATCCACTTAAATGAATATATCCTATTTTTGGTTTATCAGCCACTTTTTCAACCTCCTGTTTTGAAGATTCTTCTTTTTTTGGCTTAGATGGTTTAGCACCTATTCCTAAAAATTTTTTTATTTTAGCTAAGATACTCATTTGCTAAACCCCTATTTCTTTTAAAATTATATCAATGGCTTTGGGAATCGCCTCTTGAACTGGTTTAGATAAACCCATTTCAACATCAGGGGCAGAGATTTCCTCTGGTTTGCATCCAACAATAATTACTTCAATTGTTTCGGCTAAATCGTGTAATGGTTCTTCAACAGGCCATGTATGAGCATTTTCATAAGCTCCTTTAGGCATGTCAAAAGGAGAAAAGATTTTAACAGTGCCAGGTTCGCCGTTAAACTCTACAACATCCACAACAATTAACTTTTTCCATGATTCATCAGGCAAAGTAAAAATAAAGTGAGTTGCACCAGTTCCAGCATCTACAAACATAACATCTTCTGGTTTCTCTTTGTCCTCGAAATATTCTTCTAAAGCTTTTATTACAGACGGTCCAAAACCATCATCTTTAAAAAGTACATTTCCACAACCAACAACTAAAGTCTCTGCTTCGTAAGGCATAATTTCCCTGTATATTAATTATAATCTTTTTTAAGAAAATTAAAGAAGTCTAAATAAATTTAGATTAATAATTCTTTAAGATTAAATTTTCACCATTTCATTTTTAACAACACTCTTATCTTCATCATCTACTACCATTACGTGAGTAGCACATGAAAGACAAGGATCGTATGCTCTAATAACATGAGGACCATACTCATGATGGAATCCTTCAGTTGCTGGACCCATAGTTGGGATATTCCAAGTTGTAGGGACTAAAGCACTGTAGAATTCAGTTTTTCCATCAGGTCCGACTTGTGCTAAATGAACATCAAGTCCTCTTGGAGCTTCAATAGCACCAATACCTAATTTACTGGTTCCTCTTAAATCATAATCAGCCATTGTAGGAGCAGAAGTATCTAATTCATCTAAAAGTTCAATACAGCGAGATAAATAAGTTTTCATTTCATGAGCTCTTGCTACATGCTGTGCAACGACACCTTTACCAGTGAATCCTCTAAATTTAGCAGCTCTTGCTCTTGGACCAGCTTCAACATTAACACCATCGTATAATGGAATAGTGGAACAAGCACGTTTGCCTACTTCAGGATCATCATACCAACTTTCTGGCATTACTTCAGTGAATCTATCTAAATCAAAGAATTCTCTTTTACCATAGATTGTATCACTTGCAAATAAAGGTTGGTTAACTTCACCTAAACCAGCAGGTAATCCTTTATCAGCGACTAAACCAATGATTAAATCAACATGAGCATTGACTTTAGGAACTAAAGCTTTTAAACGTGAGTATAATTTTCTTCTTGCAAGTTCAGAAATATTACTTGCCATTCCACCAATTCTAACATCAGAAGGGTGGATACCTTCTCCAGCAACCATATCAACAACATACTGTGCAACTTTTCTGATTTCAGAAACACTGTCAACAGCAGTAGCAAATAAGTTGTCTGGGACAAAATCAGGAGCTATTAAGAAATGATGTATTGCATGAGAGTTAAGATTACTTGCAGATATTGTAAGTTCTCTTAATATTTTTGCAGCTTTAGGAATTTCTATACCTAAAGAATCATCCATAGCTTCGACGGAAGCAAGAGTATGAGGCACTGGACAAACTCCACAAATTCTTTGACAAAGAACTGGAGCAGTTTCAGCTGCCTTTCCTGTAACCATCTTTTCTAATCCTCGAACAGGAGTGATACTGAAATATCTTCCTTTTGTAACGATACCTTCATCGTCGACTTCCATGACAAGCTCAGCATGCCCTTCTTGTCGAGATGTAGGTGATATAACTATTCTTTCGCTCAAATATGTCACCTCTTTTTATCGGTTTCTTATAGAAACCAATAATGATTTAATATTAGTTTCTAATCATATATAAAGTATTTTATGAGAATAAATTAGTAACATTTATATATAATAAAAAAATTTCTAAAATACTATGAAAAGTAATAATCTTGAAACAATGTTTTATGAAAAAATTGGACAAAAAGAAATTAAAACTATTGAAAATAGCAAAAACATTGATAATTCTTTAGTTCAATGTAAAACTTGTAGTCGTGAATGTATAGTAAAAGAAAATAGCTATGGATTTTGTTATAGAAGAAAAAATATTAATGGAAAACTTTATTATATAAATTATAACAATTTTTCAGCACAAAGCATTGATCCAATAGAAAAAAAGCCACTTTATCATTTTTTACCAAATAGCTTAAGCTATTCAATTGGAGGATATGGTTGCAATATGTCTTGTTTAAACTGTCAAAATCATTCTATTTCCCAAATTAAAAATGAATACAATATTATTAATAACGATAGTATTAATAATGATAGTATTAATAATAATACTATTAATAATAATAATAGTATTAATAATTTTATGAATATTAAAAATACTATGAATGATGAGACCAATATTGAAAATGAAAATAATACTTATGTCAAATTAGAATCCATTGGCAATAAAATAGTAAAAAATGCAATTAATAATAATTGTAAATCTATTTCATTTACATATAATGAACCAACAATACATATTGAAGAATATATTCAAATAGCTAAGATTGCTCAAAATAATGGACTTAAAACAATATTTGTAAGTAATGGATATATGTCTAATGAATCATTGAAATATATTTTAAAAAATGTTGATGCATTTAACATAGATTTAAAAGCATATTCAAATGAATTTTATAAAAATATTTGTAATGCTAAATTAGATATTGTTTTAAAAAATATTAAAAAAATTTATAAAGAAAAAAAGCATATTGAAATTACAAATCTTTTAATAAACAATTTAAATGACTTTAATGAAATGATTAAATCCCTTGTAGATTTCATACTCAATAATCTCAATGATGAAGTACCACTTCACTTTTCAAGGGCTTTTCCAAATTATAAAATGAATAATATCAAACCAACAAAATTAGAAACCCTTAAAAAAGCTAAAAAAATAGCTATTGATTCAGGATTGGAAAATGTCTATTTAGGAAATATGCCCATTAAATATTAAAGTAATTTATTTAAGTTTTAGGTTTTATTTACTTTTAATTTTTAATTTTAATTACATTTTATTTTTATTTTTAAAAATAAAATTAATATAGTTCTAAAATATACAAAATAACTATTTAGTTATATTTAAATTTTAATAATTCTCAAACATAGAATATAAAAAATAATAAAAAATAATAAAAAATAATAAAAAATAATAAAAAATAATAAAAAATAATAAAAAATAATAAAAAATATAAATTCAATTAACTTTTAACTATTTCATAAATTACCGTTGGATTACCGTCATCAGAACCGTTTTTATGTAATTTTTTAACTAATTTTAATTTAAAACCATTATCATTTAAGATTTTTTCAAATTTCTGACCTCTTTTAGGACTTGTGAATAAATAAATAGTATTATCTTTTTTATATGCTTTTTTAATTTTAGATATTACATATTTTTCTGAAAACTCTTTACCATCCTTAGCTTTTTCTTCATTAATATCCACTTTCTTTAAAAATAGATGAATATTATCTTTAAGAACATCTGGACCGTATCTATGCATAATATTGTAAGTATAACGATTTGTAGTGATAATAGTAGTATGATTATCATCTAAAGTCTGAAGAAATCCATTATATTCATTTAATGCAATGATATTGTTCTGTTCATCATCAATATAATACGCTGTTGTTACTCCAGAAACTATTAAAAAAATAAGCAATACAGGAACAAAAATAATTTTTTTATCATAAGATTTAGATAATAAATAAGCATAAACCATCCAAAGTATTCCTAAACCTAAAACAAAATATCTATTTCGCCATATAGAATGTCCAGAAAAAGATACAACGAATGCAATAATAGTAAACAATGCAAAAATTAATAATCCCCAAATGATAAAATTATTAAGTTTATCATTATTTAAGTTAAAACTAATATTGTTTAATTTATTATTAGAACTTTTACTATTAGAATTTTTACCATTAAAACTTTTATTATCATTTTTACGAATATTTAAGAAATAATAAGCCAATAAAACTATAAATGAAAGTATAAATATAATGCCCAATATTTTAGTTTCTCTAACTGGATTAAAGAGGACAGGATCAAAAATAAACCAAATTAATCTTTTAACCGAATCAATAGTAGGGAGTGGAATCCATTCAGAATTTCCAACATCTAATTGATATAACAATGTAAAAATCCATGGAACATAAGCAACAATAGCTAAAATAGCTGAAATAAACCATTTTTTAATAGATTTTGGAATAGAATGTTTCTTTAACTGTTTCCTATGATTATTTAAAAGCCATAAAAGCAATATTAAATATATAGAGAATAAAATAACCGTAGCAAAATACTGAGTATAAATTCCAAATACTGTAAAAATTGTTAAAAATATCCAATTCTTCCAATTAGACTTTTTAGTTATTTCATAGGCAAAATAAAATGCTAAAGTTATGAATAAAAATCCCCAACTATACATTCTTATTTCTGTTGCATAATTCATCATTGTTGGAAAAGAAACAATCATAATCGCGAAAATTCCACTAAACAACCATCCAAATTTATTTTTTAATTTTGTAAAGTTAAAAATAAGTAAAATAATGATCGGAATTATAGAAACAATCTTTCCTGCAATTATTGGACTGTATGAAATGCCAAAAGCATTTAAAATGTTAAAGACAGAATATAAAATAAAATAATAAAGTGGAGGATGGACATCATTGTTAATTGAAAACATCATCTTGTCAAATGGTTGTAATACTACTTTATAAAGAGTAAAATACTCATCAAGACCAATAGATACATTTAAATAATAAAAAACTGTCCCTAAAAGAATAATGCTGACAATAGCCAATATTATTCCAATAATTTTCTCTGACTTTTGATTAAAATTCATGGAAACTCCTTATATTGTTTATATTTGCGAATATTATATTATTATCAATTATATTATATTTATTAATATTTATCAATATATTTATTATTTTTATTATCTTTATTATCTTTATTAATCCATATTAATATATTTAATCTCTATTAATATCCATTACATTTAATTCTTTATTAATTCTATTAATTTTCTATTAAATCTGTTAAATCTATTAATTTATTCTCTTTATTACTTCTATTATTCCTAATACTATCTTTATTATATCATCATTTTTTAATCCATATATAAAAACAAATTAAAAATTAATAAAATATAATTAAATAAATAAAAAACATATATAAATGAATAAATAAATATTGATTGTGAAAACTATGATTGTGAAAACTAATAATTTTATAAACAAATTTATGTTTAATAATTAATTAAATAATTTTAATAATATAGACTATATATTAATAGACTATATATTTTATATACTTAATATTAATATTTATATTTATTATTTGAATACTAATAATTTTATATAAATAATTTATTGTATATTTATATCATTTTAATTAATAATAACAAATATATTAACCATTAAGGAAATGTATGATCTTAAGATAATCGGTACTGTAAAGTTCTTGGCTCTTTGAGTTGAGTATTACTTTTTTTGGTATTTTTATGTCATTTTTTGGGGCTCTAGGAATATTTTTTTGATTTTTTCTTAAAAGTTCTTTATTTTTCT